>NZ_JAWOAI010000068.1:0-27713 GCF_033194735.1 Streptomyces sp. W16 | reverse complement strand
CGGAGTTCCGCTCGGCCGGGGCGGCGCGGCTCGGCGGTGTCCTCGTCGGGTGTGCCGGTGCGGGTCCACTGGCCGACCACCGGGAGGTCGCCGGCGAGCCAGCTCTCGCGGCAGGCACCGCGCTGCACCTTGCCGCTGGTGGTCTTCGGGATGGAGCCGCGCCGGACCAGTACGAGGGTGTGCGGGTCGATGCCGCAGTGCTGGGTGACGGTCTGCCGGATCCGGGCCGCCAGCTCGGCGACCTCGGCCTCGGGGAGGGTGCCCTTGGCGATCTCGTGGACGACGACCAGGCGTTCCGTGCCCACCGGGTCGGTGGTCTCCTCGATCGCGAAGGCGGCGCCGCGCAGTCCGGCGAAGAGCGGGGACACCTCGCGGACCGCGTGCTCGATGTCCTCGGGGTAGTGGTTGACGCCCTGGACGATGACGAGTTCCTTGAGGCGGCCGGTGATGAACAGCTCGCCGTCGCGCAGGAATCCGAGGTCTCCGGTCCGCAGGTAGCCGCCCTCGGGGTGCTCGCCCGGCGCGGAGCCGGCGGGCAGCGCGTGGAAGGTGTCCTGGGTGGCCTCGGGCCGGTTCCAGTAGCCGAGGGTCTTGCAGTCGCCCGCGAGCCAGATCTCGCCGACGGTGCCGTCCTCGCGGGGGGTGCGGGTGTCGGGGTCGGTGATCAGGACTCGGGTCCCGCCCGTGGCGGGACCGCAGCCGACCAGCGGCCAGGGTGTCACCCCGACGGCGTCGGCGGGCAGTACCCGGATCTCCTCGCCGGGCCGGTGCGAGGTGGCCATCAGGGTGAACTCGGCGAGTCCGTAGGCGGGTCGGAAGGTCTCGCGGCGGAAGCCGAAGTGCCCGAACCGTTCGGTGAAGGCGTCGAGCACCCGTTCCTGGACACGTTCGGCGCCGATGCTGGTACATCGCCACCTGCTGAGGTCGAGGCCTTCGGTCTGCCGGTCGCCGACCCGTTTGAGGCAGTAGTCGTAGGCGAAGGCCGCGCCGGAACTGTGTGTCGCGCCGAACTCGGAGATCGCCCGCAGCCAGGCCGCCGGTGACTTGAGGAAGCTCATGGGCGTCATGAGGTACGAGGGGATGCCGGACCACAGCGGCTGTATCAGCCCTTCGACCAGGCCGTAGTCGTGGAAGTAGGGCATCCAGCAGACGCTGACGCTGTCGTCGTCGTACGACCAGGTGCGGCGGATGTCCTCGGCCTGGGCGAGCAGGTTCCGCTGACTGACCATCACCCCCTTGGGGGTCGAGGTCGAGCCCGAGGTGTACTGCAGGTACGCGGTGTCGGACGGGGCGATCGGGCGCGGTTCGAAGGGGTCGGGCCGCTCGTCGGTGTGCTCCAGGACGAGGTGGTCGGCCGCGGCGAGGTCGGGGGTGCGGGCGCACAGGTCGCGCAGGCCGGCGGTGGTGCTCACGGAGCTGATGACGGCGACGGGGGCGGCGTCCTGGGCGACCGCCAACAGCCGGGAGAGCTGGGCCGGTTCGGCGGCCGGTACCGGCACGGCGACCAGGCCTGCGTACAGGCAGCCGAAGAAGCCGGTGAGGAAGTCGATGCCGTGGCCCACCACGATCAGGACCCGGCCCCCGGGCTCGTGCCGGAGCAGCCGGGACGCGACCAGTCGTGCCCGGCGGTCCAGCTCCTGGTAGGTCACCGAGTCGACGGTCGTCAGGTGTTCGTCCAGGAGGGTGTAGGCCGCTCGTTCGGGCCGGTCCGCGATTCGCTGTGCGAGCAGGTCGATGAGGGTATCCACGGCGCACCGCTGACGACTACGCACTCTTTGTTTTCCTCTCCGGCGGATCCAAAGGACAGCGAGAATGGCAAATACAATCCGCAGGTAAAATTTCGTACGGATGCGTGAACTCGACGGGTGGCTTCAAATGAGACACATGACAGCCAGTGGCGCGCTATGACTTTCCCTCGAATTTGACCCTCCCATTACGCGAGCGAGCGAATCAGGGAAAGCTGGAGGCAGCATGCGCCATCGAACGTGGCCGTACCCACGATCGTGAATCATTGCACGGCGATAGGCGAAGCCCACGGGAATCTGAAATGGTCTGGAAACCGCTGGAGTGGCCGGGGTGGGGGTTTACCCCGCCGCCGGTCGGCACCGTCAGGGCGCCGACTCCAGCATCGGCCGCTGGTCGCTGCTGTCCGCTCCGCCGCTCGCCGGGGCCCGGCGTACCGGAACGAAGAGGATCGCCACCGCCGCCGCGGTGATCGCCGCCGCGCCGGTCCAGACCGCCGGGACGAGGCCGTCGGCGAAGCGCCGGGCGCTGGTGTAGTCGCCGTGGGCGGTGAAGACGCTGGTGAGCACGGCCACGCCGAGCGCGCCGCCGACCTCGCGCATGGCGCTGTTGGCGCCGGAGGCGACGCCCTGTTCCTCCGGCCGCACCGAGGACATCAGGACGTTGGCGAGGGGCGCGAAGAACAGCGCCATACCGGTGCCGCCGAGCACGAAGGGCGGCACCTGGGCGGCGTAGGACATGTGCGGGCCGAGCAGCAGGGCCAGCCAGCCGAGTGAGGTGGCCTGGAGGGTGAGGCCGACGGCGATGAGGGTGCGACCGCTGATCCGGTCGGAGAGCGCGCCGGCGACGGGGGCGACGATCATCGGCATGCCGGTCCAGGGCAGCAGGCGCAGCCCGACCGTCATGGGGCTGTAGCCCTCGGCGATCTGCAGGAACTGGCTGAGCAGGAAGATCGAGCCGAACATGCCGGCCGACATGAGCAGGGAGGCGGCGTTGACGGCGCCGAAGGCCCGGCGGCGGTAGAGCCGCAGCGGCAGCAGCGGGTGTGCGGTGCGCGCCTCCCAGAGCAGGAACGCGGCCAGCAGTACGACGCCGCCGAGCAGGCCGGCCAGGACGAGAGGGCTGCTCCAGCCGTCGGAGTTGCCGCGGATCACGCCGAGCACGATGCCGAAGAGTCCCGCGCTGGCCAGGGCGGTGCCGACGACGTCCAGGCCGTCGTTCGGGCCGCGGCTCTCGGTGAGGCGGAAGCGGGACAGCGGCAGCAGGACGAGGCCGACGGGGACGTTGAGGGCGAAGATCCACTGCCAGGAGAGGTGTTGCACGATCGCACCGCCGACCAGTGGGCCGAGCGCGATGGCCAGGCCGTTGACGGCGCCCCACGCGCCGAAGGCCAGACCGCGCCGGTTCGCCGGGACGGCGGCGGAGAGCAGGGTGAGGGTGAGCGGCAGCAGGATCGCGGCGCCCGCCCCCTGCACCGCGCGGGCGGCGATCAGGCTGCCGATGTCCGGCGCCAGGGCCGCGCCGAGCGAGGCGAGGGTGAAGATGCCCAGGCCGATGCCGAAGAGGCGGCGGCGCCCGAAGCGGTCGCCGAGCGCGGCGCCGGACATCAGCAGCACGGCGAAGGTCAGGGTGTAGGCGTTGACCGTCCATTCGAGGTCCGCCAGACCGCCGCCGAGATGCCGACGGATGGCAGGTAAGGCGGTGGTGACGACAAGGTTGTCGAGGGCCGCCATGAATCCGGCGGCACTGGTCACCGCGAAGGTCCAAAGAGCCCGTCGATTGGTACTGGAGTCGCTGCTCATGAGTTCCCCATCGGATGCGGATGTATGCGTGATCGATGACTGATTCGACACAAGGAGCCGACTGTCCGGGAATGTTCCGGGTGGCGACGGCCGGGAATGTCATGGAATCCGGCCGAAGGCGGACAGAAACAGCTGCCGCGTCGGACCGGCGGAGCGGAGAACCCTTTGTCGCGATTTCGCGTCGTCTCGTCCGCCGGTGGGTTCTTCGGCCCGTTTGTTCGGGCTCTCGCGCGAGCGACGCCCGACGGCGGGCATCAGAGTACGGCAGGACGAGCGGGCCGTGTCCAGAGTCGGCCTCGTCACCCGTTCACCGTCGCGTACGATGATCGACCCGCCTGGATGATCGTGAACTGGCCGTGTTCCAGGCGCAGTTGACGACAGCCGCGGATGTCTTCCCCGGCCGGGCAGCACATGGAGAAGTGGCTCATGACCGCAGAAGAGGTTCTGGTCGTCGGTGCCGGCGTGGTGGGGGCCTCGGTGGCCTGTCACCTCACCCGGCTGGGGCACGACCGGGTGACGGTGCTCGACGCCCGTGATCGTGGTGTGCTGCCCGGGTCGACCGGCCTGGCTCCGGGTTTCGTCGGCCGGCTCAGCGCGACACCGGAACTGACCGTCCTCGCCGAGGACAGCGTCGCCACGTATCTGGCGCTCTCGGCGAGCGCACCGGAGCCCGCCTTCTGGCAGGTCGGCTGCCTGGAGGTCGCCACCACGGCCGCACGCCTGGAGGAGGCGCACCGGGACGTCGAGCACGGCCGTCGGCTAGGTATCGAGGCGCGAGTTCTCGACGCGGCCCAAGCCGTCGCGCTGGCACCGGAGTTGGTCGCCGCGGACCGCGCGCTTGGCGCGCTGCACATCCCCTCGGACGGTGCCGCGGACCCGGTGGCGCTCACCCGTCTGCTGGTCGATGCGGCCGAGCGGCGCGGGGCCCGCTTCCGCTGGAACACGCCTGTCCGGGCGCTGGAGGTCGAGAGGGGCACGGTCGTCGGCGTCCGCACGGGCGAGGGCGGCGAACTGCTGCGAGCCGGGCGGGTCGTGGTGGCCGCCGGGATCTGGGGGCCGGTCCTGGCGGCCTCCGCCGGAGTCCGGCTGCCCATGGTGGATGTCCAACACCCGTACCTGTACACGGAAGAGGTGCCCGGACTCGACGACACCCCCATCGACACCCCGATCGTCCGCTATCCCGATCACTCGGTCTACACCCGCCGGCACGGCCGCCGTTACGGCCTCGGCAGCTACGGCCACACACCGCTCCCCCTGACCCCGTCCGCCTCCCTCGCATCGGCCGAACTCCCCTTCCGGGAGGCCGACTTCGGCTCCGCCCTGGCGGAGGCCACCGCGCTGGTGCCGGCCTTCCGCACCGCACGCCGGGGGCGCGCTCTCAACGGTGTGTTCGCCATGACACCGGATGAGATCCCGCTGGCCGGTCCCGCCGCCGGAGTGTCCGGGCTGTGGTTCGCGGAAGCCTCCTGGGTCACGCACGCGGCCGGTGTCGGACGGCAGTTGGCGAACATGCTGCTGGAGACCGGCGATCTCCTCGTCGACCCCGACCGCTTGTCCCCGGGCCGCTTCGCCGCCTGGAGCGAGGAGAGGATCCGCGCGACCGCGCTCGGCCACTACCAGGGCGTCTACGACGTCCACTGACAACCGCCCTGCCGCAGCACACCGTTGGACCGTGCCGGTCTACTCCGTCCGTCGCACTCTCCTCCTTTGGTGGAGGAAAACCTCAGCCGTCGGCCGATGTGGCGCATGAGCATGCTTTGCTTGAATCGACTCGCCCAACCAACGGAATATGGGGAGTCGAGACGTGGAAGCCCTACTCGTTCTCACGGACGACGAACGGTCCCAGCTTGCCGAGCGGCTCGGGAGCGTCGAGGCCAGTCCCTACAAGGACTACCCGGAATTCAGTGAACTCATCTCGAAAATTGTGGCCGACGGCGGAGTTCCCGCCCGACTGCTCCGGACCGCCGAGCGGATCCGTTCCGAGCGTTCCGAAGGTATTGCGGACGCGCACGTACTGCGTAACTGCCCGGTGGACGAGGACCTTCCGGAGATAGGCAACGAAGACCCGTCCGCCGAGAAGAAGAGCCGGAAGGTCACCTTCATCGGTGAGGGCTTTCTGGAGCTGCTGGCCCAGATCACCCAGACACCACTGCTCTCCTATGCGAACCGGTTCGGCGGCGACTTCTTCATCGACGTCATCGCCATCAACAAGTACCTCGGGAAGCAGACCGGTTACAACGGCGGCGAGGTCGTGTTCCACAACGACCGCACCGCTCACCCCGTGCGGGCCGACTACATCACCCTTCTGGGAATGCGGTGCCCGCCGGACGATCTGGTCTACACGGGCTTCGTCCCGGGCCGCCGGCTCATCGCCGAGCTCTCGCCGGACATCCAACGGGTGCTGCGCGAGCCGTACTTCGTCACCCCGTTCGACGTCGTCTCGCGCGACGCGAACGACGGCCTCGACAGCACGCCGGCGCACGCGATCCTGAGCGGGGTCTCCTCGCTGCGCTATCTCGACACGCACACCATGACCGCGGCGGACGCGCCGGTCGAGGCCAAGGACGCCCTGCTGGCGTTCAAGAACGCGCTGACCCGGGTGCCCAAGGAGCGGCATCGCATGCAGGAGGGCGACGTCCTCACGTTCGCCAACCAGCACGGTCTGCACAACCGGGAGCAGATCGAGATCAGCGACACCCGGCGCGCGCTCGGCCGCTGGCTGCTCAAGACCTACGCCTTCGCCGACCAGGCCGCGGCCGACGCGCACAGCGGTGCCTGGATCGACGGAATTCCCGGCAAGGTCGGCGACTGAGCGACCGACCCGCTTTCTTCTCCAGTCGAGCAAAGGGAACAAGTATGTCTGATCAGGACGTCATCACCGTACTCCCGCAGCTTTACGGCGGTGTTCCGGGAGAGAACTTCGGCCCGGTGGACTACAGGTTCGAGCCGCTGATGCGCGACGGCCGGGTCGGTGTGGAGATGCATTCGCTGTACTCCACCGAGGAGACCGGCGAGAACGGACCGGCCGCGGCGATCGTCCGCTATCTGCCGAACGGAACGGCCCGGCCGCACCGGCATCCCGGGTACGAGATCATCCTCATTCTCGAAGGTGAGATCGAGACCGACGACGGTGTGTATCCGGCCGGCAGCATGCTGGTGATGCCGCCCGGGAGTGTGCACGCCCCGCGCAGCCCGAAGGGTGCCGTCGGATTCGTGGTGTGGGAACAGCCGGTACAGCCGACTCAGTAAAGCGCTCCCGCATCCCGCACGCTTCTCCTCACCCAAGGATTCTGATGACCGACAAGAAAGTCCCACGACGTATCGGAATATTCGACACGACGCTGCGCGACGGAGAACAGGCTCCCGGCAACGCCATGTCCTCCCAGGACAAGCTCGATCTGGCGCTTCGGCTCGAAGCGCTGGACGTGGACGTCATCGAAGCCGGGTTCCCCGCGTCCTCGCCCCAGGACTTCGACGCCACGCAGGCGATCTCCGCGGCGCTCAGCCGGGCCCAGGTGGCCACCCTGTCCCGGGCCCGCAGGGACGACATCGACACGGCGGTCCGGGCCGCGGGTGGCCGCAATCACGTCCTGCAGATCATGGGGACCGGCAGCGACATCCACCTGGAGCACAAGCTCGGCATCACCAGGCAGCAGGCGATCGACGACGCGGTCGACGCCGCGCGGTTCGCCGCCTCCCTCGGGGTGGAGACGGTGGCGGTGGGCATCGAGGACGCCACCCGTGGCGACTTCGGCTATCTGCAGCAGCTCACCGAGCGGGCCGTGGAGGCCGGGGCGCGCTACGTGCCGGTCGCCGACACGTCCGGCTACGCGACCCCGGAGGAGTTCGGCGACCTGATCGCCAGGATCCGCGTGTGGGCGCCGGCTCCGGTCCGTATCGGTGTGCACTGCCACAACGACTTCGGTCTGGCGACCGCCAACGCGATCGCCGGGCTGCAGGCCGGGGCGGACGACGTCCAGGTGACGGTGGGCGGCATCGGCGAGCGCGCCGGCAACACCGCCATGGAGGAGGTCTGCGCGCTTCTCGCCTACAAGAGCGAGCAGTTGGGCCTGTACTCCGACGTCGATCTGACGAGCATCTACGCCGTCTACAACCGCCTGCGCGAAGTCATCCGCCTTGAGGAGCCGCGCAACAAGGCGATCTTCGGCAAGTACGCCTTCGGTACGGCGGCCGGAATCCACCAGGCGGGCATGCTCCGCAATCCGGCGACCTACGAGTACGTCGAGCCGGCCCGGTTCGGCAGGGAGCGTTCACTGCTGCTGAGCAGGCACTCCGGCCGGGCGGTACTGCGCCACGTGCTCACCGAACTCGGCCTGGAGATGGACGAGTTCAGGCTGAACGAGATCTACCGCGAGTTCATCGCCGAGCGCGTCGACGGCGACTGCGAGGACATCTCCGTGGTCCGCGCCCGGCTGGCGGCCGACCTCGCTCCCGCGCTGGGCTGAGCGGGCAGGAGCACGCAGTGATCAGACACATCGTCTGCTTCCGGTTCCGTCCGGGCGTCACCTGGGCGGACCCGCGGGCCGAGGCGGCCGAACGCATCTCCCGCGACCATCCCCGGCACATCCCCGAGATCCTGTCCTGGACGGTTGGGCGCAACGCCACGCCCCGCGAGGCGGCCCATGACTTCGCCGTGGTCGGCCAGTTCGCGGACCGGGCCGCGCTCCAGCGGTACCAGACCCACCCCGACCATCAGCGTGGCGTGCGGGCCTGGTCCGAGCTGAGCACCTGGGTGGTGGTCGATCTCGACGACACCGAGGGCGCGCTCCTCGCCGGGGAGGCCCGATGAGCACGCCACTCCCGGACACCGGTGTCGGCGACGGCAAGTGCGCGGTGGTGGTGAGCGACCTGCTTCCCGTGGGTCTGCAGGCCAACGCGGCCTCCGTCCTCGCGATGACGCTGGGCCATCAGGTCCCCGGACTGCTCGGGCCGGACGTGAAGGACGCCGACGGCGTCACGCACCCCGGGATCGTGCTGATCCCGGTGCCCGTGCTGACCGTGTCGCCGGACCGGCTCCGTGAGATCTGGGAGCTGGCGGGAGAGCGCGAGCTCGTGCGCGTCGGTTTCAGCTCGCTGGCGCAGTCCTGCCGTACGTACGACGAGTACCTCGACCGGATGGCCGGTACCGCGACAGCGGATCTCCACTTCGCGGGGGTGGGCCTGTTCGGCCCCAGGAAGCCGGTCGGCAGGATCGTCGGCAGCCTTCCGCTGCTGCGCTGACCTCCGGGCCCCGGCCACGACAGACCGAAAGGACACCGGTGTTCACCCTCTTCAGGCCGGAACTAGAGGCCTACGCCCGCGCCGCCCTCGCGGAACAGCGCCAACTCCACGACGGTGGCTGGCAGGCAGCGGACCTGCGCGCCGCGCAGTGGGAGCGGGCCGCGCGGACCATCCGCTACGTCCAGGCCAACTCCCCCTTCTACGGCCGCCGTCTGAGCGGTGTCCGGCTCGCCCCGACCGGGCCGGTCGGCCCGGAGGAGTTCGCCGCGGTGCCGTTCACCACCAAGCACGACCTGCGCGCGGAACTGTTCGACGTCATGGCGCAACCGCTCGACAGGGCATGGGTGTTCTACGAGACGACCGGCACGACCGGCCGCGCCACCCCCTGCCCCCGGGACGAACGCGACTCCATCGTCAACAACACCGCGCTGACGCTCGCCTACGAGGGGATCTTCGCCCAGCACGGCGAGCGCCATGTGGTCGCGGTGCTGGGGCCGACCGAACTCCACTCGACCGGCGACACCTTCGGCGACGTGCTGCGCAATCTCGGCCACACCGTGGTCAAGATGTGGCCGCACTCGCCGGTCGTCGGGTTCCCCCGCGCGCTGGCCCTGCTCGAACAGCTCGGCGTCACCGCGCTCGTCTGCACACCCGGCATGGCCATCTCACTGGCCAAGGCGGCACGCGCCGCCGGGGTCGAGCTGGATTCCCTGGGTGTCCGGCTGATCCTCACCCTCGGTGAACTGACCTCGCCGGCCATGCTGGAGAACCTGGGCGACCTGTGGTCGGCCTCCGTCTACAACTGCATGTACGCCTCGCAGGAGGCGTCGATCATGGCCGCCTGCCACGCCGACGGCCGGCTGCGCACGGTCCCGCTGAACAACCTCGTCGAGGTGATCGACCCCCACACCGGCCGGGCGGTCGCCGCGGTGGACGGGGTGCGGGAGGGCGAGCTCGTCGTCACGCATCTGTACCAGGGTGCCAAGCCGCTGGTGCGATATCGCACGGGCGACATGGTCCGGCTCTTCACGGAGCCCGGTTCGCCCGTCGAGGTGCTGCAGCCGATCGGCCGGGTCAGGGACGCCCTGACTCTCGCCGGACGGCGGGTGACCGCCTTCGACCTGGAGCAGGCCCTGTTCACGCACATCCGCGGGGTCATCGACTACTTCCTGTTCATCGACGAGGTCGACGGCCAGGACATCGTCACCGTCAATCTGGAGCCGAAGGACGAGGAGGCGGGCCTGAAGCTGGACCGCGAGGCCGTCCGGCGGGCCGTCACCGACGCCTTCGGGGTCGGCTGCGAGATAGTGCTCGGCTCCATGGACGCCATCACGAGCACCGGCGCCATGGTCAGCTGGAAGGCCGCGCGGATCCACGACAGGCGGGCCGACGAGCCCGAGCCGGAGCGGGTCGCCGCCCTGGCGATCGCGGCCGGACGTGACGCCCGATGACCACGACCGCGGTGGCCGCACCCCAATTCGCGTTCCACAACGGCGAGTTCGTCGAGGCCGGCACGGTCCGGCTGCCGCCGAGCACCCAGGCCCTGCACTACGGCACCGGTGTCTTCGAGGGCATCCGCGCATACGCCCGGTCGGACGGACGGGGACTCGCGGTCTTCCGCCTCCGGGAACACCTGGAGCGCCTGGAGCGCTCGGCCGGCACCCTGCGCATCCAACTGCCCTTCACTCCGGACGAGTTGATCGGCATCGTCGTGGACCTGCTGCGCCGCAACGGCAGTGACGGCGACACCTACATCCGCCCGCTCGCCTACAAGTTCGCGCTCGAACCCGGCACCCCCTTCGGTGTCCGACTGAGCGGGGTCTCGGGGCAGTTCACGATCAACACGGTGCGGATGGGGTCCTACGTCCCGCGCGAAGGCCTGCGCTGCAAGGTGAGTTCCGTCCGGCGGGTGCCGTCGGCGAGTGTGCCGTCGACGGCGAAGATCACGGGCATCTACGCCAACAACGCCCTGGCCGTGGAGGACGCCCGGGCCGACGGGTGCGACGACGCGCTGATGCTGGGCATCGACGGCAACCTCACCGAGGCCAGCACCTCCAACGTCTTCGTCGTGGGCCGGGACGGAAGCGTGGCGACACCTCCGGTCACCGCCGACATCCTGCCCGGCATCACCCGGGCGACCGTCATCGAACTGCTGGCCCGCGAGTTCGGCACAGCGGTCGAGGAGCGGCCGGTGACACCGGCCGAACTGGCGGACGCCCAGGAGGTGTTCACGACCGGCACCGGTGTCGAGATCTCTCCGGTGACGTCGATCGACCACCGCGACGTCGGCACCGGCCGGGCGGGCGCCGTGACCGCCCGGCTCCGGGACACCTACGACGAGGTGGTGCACGGCCGGCGTGCCGCCTACGCCTCCTGGCTCACGCCCGTTCCTCCGCTGTGACTCCGTACGTCCTGTTCCCCTAGGTGAAGTGGGGTAGAAAGACAGTGCAGCTCTCCATCGACCACCAGTTCCTGGACATCGCTCTGCCGACCACGGCAAAGACCTGGAAGGTGGCCACACTCGGACCGGCCGGCACCAGCAGTGAGCTGGCCGCCAAGCACCTCATCGCACGGCTTCCCGGCGGCACCGCCGAGCAGCCCCCCGTGCTGTTCCACAGCTACGAGATGGCGTCGCGGGCGGTGCTCCAGGGCACGGCGGACCTGCTGGTGGTCGCCAACGCCTACGCCAACATCTCCGCGTTCTACATGGACACGGAGTTCGACCTGGCCGGGGCGTACCACCACCGCACTCCTCAGTACGGCATCGTGGCGCCGTTCGGCACCACACCGACCGGCGCGGTCCGCATCGCCAGTCATCCGGCACCCGTACCGCTGATCGCGCAGCTGCTGCCGCAGGGCCTGAGTGTCGAGGAGATCGTGCTCGTGGACTCCACCAGCGCGGCGGCGCTCGCCGCCCGGGCGGGCCGGGTCGACGTGGCCCTCACCACCCAGCCCTCGGCCGAGCGGTACGGGCTGTCGTTCATCTCGGCCACCCGGCCCATCGAGATGCTCTGGTCCGTGTTCCGGCTCGCGGGCGCCACCGATCCCGTGGCGGTCTGACGTGGGAAGGACTCTCGCCGAGAAGATCTGGGCGGACCATGTCGTACGGCCGCTCGACGACGGCGCCGATCTGCTCTACGTCGACCTGCACGTCCTGCACGAGGTCAACACGCCCCGGGCCTTCGACGATCTGCGGGCATCGGGCCGTACCGTCCGCCGCCCGGACCGCACCCTCGCGGTCGAGGACCACAACACGCCGACCAGGGACGGCGCGACCGAGGACCTGGCCGGACGGCGACAGCGTGACCTGATCAGGGCCAACTGCGCCGAGTTCGGTATCCGGCTGCACCGGCTGGGCGACGCCGACCAGGGCATCGTGCACGTCATCGTGCCCGAACTCGGCCTCGCCCGGCCCGGCATGACGATCGTCTGCTGCGATTCGCACACGTCGACGCTCGGTGCCCTGGGGGCGCTCGCGTTCGGTATCGGGACCGCGCAGGTCGAGCATGTGCTCGCCACCCAGACGCATCCCGTGCACCGGCCGAAGGACCTCGCCGTCGAGGTGTCCGGCACGCTGCCGGACGGGGCCACCGCGAAGGACCTCGCACTGACGCTGATCGGCCGGATCGGTACGGGCGGCGGGCAGGGCAGCATCATCGAGTACCGGGGCGAGGCTGTCCGCGCCCTGTCCGTGGAAGGCCGGATGACGCTCTGCAACATGAGCATCGAGGCCGGCTCGCGGGCGGGTCTGGTGGCGGCCGACGACGTGACCGTCGACTATCTGCGCGCCCGGATGACGGCGCTGGGCAGGGACGAGGAGTTCGCCGCCGCCGTACCGCGGTGGCGGGGGATGCGCAGCGACGACGACGCCACGTTCGACGACGTCGTGCACATCGACGCCACCCGCGTCGGGCCCAGGGTGTCCTGGGGGACCAATCCCGCGCAGAACCTCCTCATCGACGGACGGATCCCGGCCCGGGCCGACTTCGCCACCGAAGAGGAGTGGACGTCGGCCCAGCGGTCCCTGGACTACATGGGTCTGCGCCCGGGCCAGGCGATCCGCGACCTCCGGGTGAGCACGGTCTTCCTCGGCTCGTGCACCAACGGGCGGATCGAGGATCTCCGGGAGGCCGCGGCCGTCCTCGACGGGCGTCGCGTCGCCGACGGTGTCCACCTGCTGATCGTCCCGGGGTCGGCCGCCGTCCGGCGCCAGGCCGAGGCCGAGGGTCTCGACAAGGTGTTCGACGCGGCCGGGGCGGACTTCCGCGCCGGCGCCGGCTGCTCGATGTGCTGCGCGCTGAACGAGGACCGGCTCGCACCGGGCGAGCGGGCGGCCTCCACCAGCAACCGGAACTTCGAGGGGCGCCAGGGCAGACAGTCCCGGACCCATCTCGTCTCGCCCCGGGTCGCGGCGGCCACCGCGGTGTCCGGCGGCTTCACGACACCGGAGGACCTGTGAGCGAGTCTCCGCTGCGCACCGGGACCGCGGTTCCGCTGCGGCGTGACGACGTCGACACCGACCAGCTCGCGCCGGCCAGGTTCGTGCCGTACTTCCGGCCGGACGGATTCACCAACATCCTGCTCGCCGACTGGCGGAGCGATCCCGACTTCGTCCTCAACCAGCCCCAGTACCAAGGGGCTTCGGTGCTCGTCGCGGGCCGTGACTTCGGGACCGGTTCGTCCCGCGAGTCGGCCGTGTGGGCACTGCAGAGCGCCGGTTTCCGGGTGGTGGTCGCCAGCCGGTTCGGCGACATCTTCCGGGGCAACGCCACGACCCGGGGCCTGTGGACGGTCGAGGTCGGCCACGACGTCGTGGAGCGGCTGTGGGCCGAGGTCGAGGCGGACCCCTGGGTGCCCGTCACGGTCGACCTGTCGGCGCTGCGGCTCACCTGCGGCGCGGTGGAGAGCCCGGTCCGGATCGACGCACCGCTGCTGCGCCGGCTGCTGGAGCCGGGCGACCGGATCGCCGAGACGCTCACCCACCTCGCCGAGATCGAAGCGTACGAGGCGGCGGAAGCGGTGCGGTGACGATCCCGTCGGACCGCGACCGCCCTGAAGTCCCCGCCGGCACGTCCAACCCCCCTTCCGGAAAAGGTCATTGATGCTCAGCCAAACGTTCTCCGTGCCCGGAGCCCCGGCGCCGGCCGCACGGTACTCACCGGTGGTGCGCCGAGGTCCGCTGGTCGCGGTCTCGGGACAGGTTCCGTTCCTGCCCGGCCGGCTCGACGGGCCCGCGCCCGGCATCCGTGAGCAGACCCGGACCGTCTTCGGGTGTCTCCTGGAGTTGCTCGGGGCCGCCGGTGCGAGTGTCTCCGACGTCCTGACGGTCAGGCTCTATCTGGCCCGCGAGGAGGACTTCGCGGCCGTGAACGAGATCTTCGACGAGGTGTTCGGCGAGGTCCGGCCGACCCGCACCACGGTGTGGGTGCAGCTGCCGGGGGAACTGCTCGTCGAGGCCGATGTCCTGGCGGTGGTCGGCGAATGAGCACGACCGCGAAGACCGGCGGGCAGGAGCTGAGCACCGTCGGTGCCAACCACCGCTGGGTGGTCCTCGGCATCGGCGTCGCGGCACAGGCCAGCTTCTCCGCCGCGATCTCGGGGTTGCCGGCCGCCGGTCCCCAACTGCGCTCCCAGTACGGTCTGAGCAACTTCCAGCTCGGTCTCCTGATCGGCATGATCTATCTCGGCATCGCCGCGTCCGAGATCCTCTGGGGAGTGTGGACGGACCGCTTCGGCGAACGCCGTATCCTCCTGCTCGGCCTGATCGCCACCGGCGCCGTCCTCGCGCTCATGGGGATCACCCTCGTCCCCGCCGGCGATTCCGTGCCGTCGGTCGGGCTGCTCGCTCCGGCGATGCTGCTCGTGGGCGCCTTCGGCGGCAGCATCAACGGGTCGTCCGGCCGGGCCGTGATGGTCTGGTTCCAGGACGGCCAGCGCGGCCTGGCCATGAGCATCCGTCAGACGGCGATGCCGGCGGGCGGCGCGATCGGCATCGCGATCCTCCCGGGGCTGGCCGGCGCGCACGGCTTCCGCCCGGTCTATCTGCTGCTCGCCGCCCTGTGTCTCCTCGCCGCCGCGGCCACCGCACGGTGGCTGCGCGAACCGCCCCCGTCCACGGCGCCCGCCGCCGGCACGGTACCGGCCGACGGCAGGTCGCCGCTGCGGCGCCTGGACATCTGGCGGCTGGCCCTGGCCAGTTCCCTGCTGACCGTGCCGCAGTTCGGCGTGCTGTCCTTCCTCGCGATCTATCTGCACGACGTCGAGCACGCCGGTGTGCTCGTCACCGTGATCGCGATGTGCACCGTCCAGTTCGGCGGCGGGGCGGCTCGTATCTGGAGCGGCAGGTTCACCGACAAGCGGGGCAACCGGCGTCCGATGATCAGGATTCTCGGCACCCTGGCCGCGGTGGCCCTCGTGGTCTCCGCGCTGCTCGTCCAGGCCTCGTCGCCGATCGCCGTCGGCACGCTGGTGCTCGGCGGAATCCTCGCCAACGCCTGGCACGGCGTGGCCTACACCGAGATCGCGTCGATGGCCGGAGCCGCCCGCGCGGGCACCGCGCTCGGCCTGGAGAACACCACGGTGTTCGCGATGGGCTTCCTGATCCCGCTGTTCGTCCCGCTGCTGCTCGACTGGACGTCCTGGACCGTCGTGTGGCTGTTCACGGGCGTCGCCTCGGCGCTCGCCGTGCCGATCGTCCCCCGGAAGAAGGCGGCCGCATGAGCGTGGAGTCCACACCGTCCATCGTGGCCCGTCGGGCCGAGATAGACGCCCTCGACGAGGAGATCATCTCCCTCCTGGAGCAGCGCGTGACGCTGTCGCGGCAGATTCAGCAGCTCCGGATGAGTGTCGGCGGAAGCCGTCTGGCCGCCGCCCGCGAACAGCGGATCGTCCAGCGGTACGCGGACCGTCTCGGCGAGCGGGGCACTCAACTGGCCGGTTTCGTCCTGGAGTTGTCGCGCGGAAGCATGGGGAGCGGACGATGACGACGATCGCCGTCGTCGGCGGCGGCCCGCGCGCCATGAGCGTCCTGGAACGGCTCGCCGCCCGCGCGTCGGAGTCCGGGTCCGTGGAACCGGTGGAGATCCATCTCATCGACTCCGTGCAGGTCGGCTGCGGCCAGGTCTGGCGCACGGACCAGCCGGACTGGTTCCTGATGAACACGGTGGCCGGCGAGATCACCGCGTTCTCGGGCCCCCCGGACGCGGGCCCCGCCCGTCCCGGCGCCGGTCCCTCGTTCGCCCAGTGGTGGAACCTGACCGAACCGGGTCACGACCACGTCAACGACTACGCGCCGCGCGCCCTCTACGGCCGGTATCTGCTCTTCCTCCTCGACCGGATCGAACGGTCGCTGCCGTCCTCCGTGACCCTGCACCGGGTCGTCGCCACGGTGACCGACCTGCGCAAGGAGGAGGGCGGCTACCGCCTCACGCTCGACGGCGGCGGGGAACTCCACGTCGACCGGGCGGTCCTCGTGACGGGCCACGCCCGGCCACGCCTGTCGGGGCAGCTGCGCGAACTCCAGGGGTTCGCCAGGACCGGGCCCAACCTGCGTTTCATACCCGGCGGTTCGGCCGCGGACATGCCGCTGTCCGACATCCCGGCGCGCGGCGGCGTGGGGCTGATCGGCATGGGGCTCACCTTCTACGACGTGGTGGCGGCACTCACGGTCGGCCGCGGCGGACGGTTCACCGAGTCGCCGGACGGCCTGGTCTACACGGCGAGCGGCCATGAGCCGTTCCTCGTCGCCGGTTCCCGCAGCGGCTTTCCGCAACCGGGGCGCGGCCGGAACCAGAAGCCGTCCGGTTTCGCCTACCGGCCCGTCTTCTTCACCGAGGAACTCGTCCGTGCGTCGGCGGGTGCCGAACGCCTCGATTTCCACCGGCACCTGCTGCCCCGCGTGATGGCGGAGGTCGACTTCACCTACTTCACCGCGGTGCTGCGCGAGCGCTCCGGAACCACGGTGGCCGAGGAGTTCGCCGCGCGGGTGCGGGCCGGCGGCGGAGCGTCCGTCTCCGGCCTGGCGCGGTGCGCGGCGGCCTTCGGGCTCGGTGATCTGCCCAGTCTCGACTTCGACGCCCTGGCGCTGCCGTTCGGCGGGCGGACGTTCGCCGACCGGGCCGCCTTCGAGAAGGAACTGCTCGCCGCGCTCGACGCCGATGTGCGGGAGGCGGAGCGGGGCAACGTCGACTCGCCGGTCAAGGCGGGCCTCGACATCCTGCGCAGTCTGCGCTGGATCATCCGGGAACTCACCGACTTCGGTGGTCTGTCGCCGGCGTCGCACCGGGACGGGCTCGTCGAGTGGTACTCACCGCGCAGCGCGTTCCTCGCCGCCGGGCCGCCCCTGGTGCGGCTGCGGGAGACCCGGGCCCTGATCGACGCGGGTGTCCTCCGGGTCGTAGGGCCGCGGGCCCAGTACGTCGCCGATGCCGCCGCGGGTGCCTACAAGGTCGTGTCGCCGCAGGTGCACGGGTCCTCCGAGGCGGTCGACACCATCGTGGACGCCCGGGTCTCGGCACCCGATGTCGGGGCGGACACCTCGCCGCTGTCCCGCGCGCTGCTGCGCCGCGGGCTGTGGCGCGAGTTCGTCCGTGACGGGGAGTTCCGCACCGGAGGGGTCGAGGTGACCCGGTCGCCGTTCCATCCGCTGCGGTCGGACGGACAGCCGGAACGCGGCCTGTACGTGCTCGGCATCCCCACCGAGTTCTCCCGTTTCTTCACCCAGGTCGTCGCGACCGGACCCACGGCGTGGAGCGAGTTCATGCGTGACGCCGACGACGTCGCGTCGCACATGCTGCGGCCGGCCGAACTGAACGTCCCCCAAGGTACGGCGATCGGAGTCTGAAGATGTCCCGGCCGGCACTGCTCGTGCTCGACATGGTCAACGAACTGGTCCACCCCGAAGGGCACTACGCGCATGTGTGCCGCAAGCAGGTGGAGGCCCGCGGGGTGATCGACCGCACCGCGGTCGCCATCGAGCGCGCCCGCGCCGCGAACACGCCGGTGATCTTTGTGGTACTCGGCTACGGCCACCACTACGAGGACTGGGCCGGCGACTCGCCCCTCTTCGGTCCGCCCGACCCGGAGCACCGCTTCGTCCTCGGCCGCTGGGGCACCCACGTCCACGAGCGGCTGGCGCCCGAGTCCGGCGAGGACGTCGTGGTCAAGCAGCGGGTCAGTCCCTTCTACGGCACGAACCTCGAACTGCTGCTCAGGTCCCGGAAGATCGACTCGCTGCTGCTCACGGGGGTCGCCACCGATCTGGTGGTGCTCATGACCGCCCGGGAGGCGCACGACCGCGACTTCGCGGTGACGGTGCTGGAGGACGCCACGGCCACCGGCGACGAGGCGCTGCAGGACGCGGCGGTGCTGATGCTGGCCCGTACCGCAGTGGTCAGCAGTGTCGACCAGGCGCTGCCGAGGGCGAGGTGAGCCGCCGTATGGGTACCCGGTCCGCTCCGGTCGCGGCGTCCATCGGGCGCTCTCCCACGGTCGCCCTCCTCGACGAGGTGCAGCGACAGCGGGCGCGCGGCGTCGACGTGCTCAACCTCAGCGGCGGCGAGCCCGACTTCACCACTCCGGAGCATGTGATCCGGGCGGCGGGCGCGGCGCTGGAGGCGGGTTTCACGCACTACACACCGAGCCGGGGCATCCCGGAGCTGTGCGAGGCCATCGCGGCCAAGCTGCACGCCGACAACGGGATCGTCGCGCATCCGGGGACCGACATCGTCGTCACCCCGTCGGCCAAGCACGGCATGTACATCGCGCTCGCCGGCGTCATCGGTCCCGGGGACGAGGTCCTGCTCCCCTCGCCCGCCTGGGTCAGCTACGCCCCGATGATCACGCTCCTGGGCGGGCGCGCGGTCGATGTGCCGCTCGATCCGCACGACGGCTTCGCGCTCACCGCCGAGAGGCTGTCGGCGGCGGTCACCCCGCGCACCCGGGCGATCCTGGTGAACTCGCCGAACAACCCCACGGGCCGCATGCTCACCGCCGCCGAGGCGGATGCCGTGGCAGGGGTCGCCGACCAGCACGACCTGATGATCCTCGCGGACGAGATCTACGAGCACATCAGGTACGACGGCAGGACGCACCGCAGTCTCGCCGCCCACCCGGGCTGCGACGGGCGGACGCTCACCGTCAACGGGTTCTCCAAGAGCTACGCGATGACGGGCTGGCGGCTCGGCTATGTGGCGGGCCCGGCTGCGGTGATGCGGGAAGTCGTCAAGGTGCAGGAGCACACGGTCGGTTGTGCCGCCTCCTTCGTCCAGCGCGGGGCGCTCGCCGCGCTCTCCGAGGAGTCCCGTGGCTGTGTCCGCGAGATGGTGGCGAGCTACGACGCCCGGCGTCGGCTCCTGGTCGGCGCGCTCGGCAAGATCCCCGGAGTCTCCTGCGCCGACCCCGAAGGAGCCTTCTACGTCCTGCCGGACATCTCCCGGCTGGGATTCGGCTCCTCGCAGGAGTTCTCCGCCTGGCTGATCGAGCGTGCCGGAGTCGTCGTCACGCCCGGCAGCGTCTTCGGGCCCACCGCCGAGCACCATGTCCGGCTGTCCTTCGCGGCGTCGCCCGACATCCTGACGGCCGCGGTCGAACGCCTCGCGACGGCCCTCGCGACCAGGGAGAACCCGTAGTGAAGACCGACCCGACCTCAGGAACCCACGTGGACCCGACACAGCACCCCCTCGCTCCGCCTCCGGCCGAGCCCGAGGCCGACCCGGTCCAGCTCCTCACCCCCGAGGGCGAGCGCGTCCACCACCCCGCGTACCCGCTCGACATCACCCCCGGCGAACTGCGCGACCTGTACCGCGACATGGTGGTCGCCCGACGGTTCGACGCCGAGGCGGTGGCCCTGCAGCGCCAGGGCGAGCTGGCCCTGTGGACGTCGCTGCGAGGTCAGGAGGCCGCGCAGGTCGGCTCCGCGCACGCCGCCCGGGCGGACGACTTCATCTTCCCGACCTACCGGGAGCATGCCGTCGCGCTGCACCGAGGGGTGGACCCGATGGACCTGCTGCGCCTGTACCGGGGCGTGAACAACGGGAGTTGGTCCCCCACCGCCCACGGCCTGCACATCTACACCCTCGTCATCGGCGCGCCCACCCTGCACGCGACCGGCTACGCGATGGGTGTGGCGCGGGACGGCGCGGGGACGGCGGTCCTCTCCTATTTCGGGGACGGCGCATCGAGCCAGGGCGATGTCGCCGAGGCCTTCAACTTCGCCGCGGTCCATCAGGCGCCCGTGGTGTTCTTCTGCCAGAACAACCAGTGGGCCATCTCCACCCCGGTGGCGCTGCAGACCCGGGTGCCCATCCACCGCAGGGCCGCCGGATTCGGTTTCCCCGGCATCCATGTGGACGGCAACGACGTCCTGGCGGTGCTCGCCGTCACCCAGGCGGCGCTGGCCCACGCCCGGGCCGGCGCCGGCCCGGTCCTGATCGAGGCGCTCACCTACCGGATGGACGGCCACGCCACCTCGGACGACCCCACCCGTTACCGCGCAGACGAGGAGACGGCCGCGTGGGCACGCAAGGACCCCATCGACCGGCTGGCCACCCACCTCACCCGGGAGGGTCTGGCCGACGCCCCCTACTTCGCGGCGGTCGACAAGGAGGCCGAGGAACTGGCGCTCGACGTGCGTGAACAGGCGCGGTCGATGCCCGATCCGTCCATGGAAGCGGTCTTCGACCATGCCTACGCCGAGCCCCACGCGTTGGTGGACGAGGAACGCGCGGACCACCTCCGTGTCCAGCGGACGCTTGAGGACCCGTCGTCCTGAGAACGCCCTCCCGGCGCATCCGCCGCGAGTCCGAATTCCCGTTCCGGGAAGCCCCGTTGCGACGAAAGGGAGTGCGGCAGCCGACTGCCGCGCGTTCGGAACATGACCAATGACGAGCTCGATCCCCATTCATGGCGTACGTCGCCCGCGGCACAGCAGCCCGTCTGGCCGGACCCCGAGGCCCTGCGTTCCGTTCTCGGGGACCTGTCGGTCGCCGCCCCGCTCGTCTTCGCGGGCGAGTGCGACCAACTGCGCGACCGGCTGGCCGCCGTGGCCAGCGGCGAGGCGTTCCTGCTCCAGGGTGGCGACTGCGCGGAGACCTTCGACGCCCTCTGCGCCGACCGGATCCACAGCACCCTCAGGACGCTGCTGCAGATGGCCGTCGTGCTGACGTACGCGGCCTCGGTACCGGTGGTCAAGGTGGGCCGGATCGCCGGGCAGTACGCCAAGCCCCGCTCCCGTGACACCGAGACCCGCGACGGTGTGACGCTCCCGGTCTACCGGGGCGACGCGGTCAACGGCCAGGAGTTCACCGCCGCCGCCCGCACCCCCGACCCCGAACGGCTGCGCCGCGTCTACCACGCGTCCGCGGCCACACTCAATCTGGTGCGCTCCTTCACCACCGGCGGATACGCGGCACTGGAACAGGTGCACGCCTGGAACCAGGACTTCGTGGCCCTGTCGGCCGGCCGTCGGCGCTACGAGAGTCTGGCCGGGGAGATCGACCGCGCGCTGGCCTTCCTGAAGGCGTGCGGGGTGCGTCCCAAGGACTTCAGCACCGTCGAGTTCTACGCCAGCCACGAGGCCCTCGTGCTGGACTACGAAACCGCTCTGACCCGGGTGGACTCACGCGGCGGTGGGCTCTACGACGTGTCCGGCCACATGATCTGGATCGGTGAGCGGACCCGCCAACTCGACGGCGCCCACGTCGAGTTCGCGTCCAAGGTGCGCAATCCGATCGGGGTGAAACTCGGCCCTGGCACCTCTGCCGACGAGGCGCTGGCCCTGATCGACAGACTGGACCCGCGGCGCGAGCCGGGACGGCTCAGCTTCATCACCCGGATGGGCGCCGGGAAGGTCCGCGACCTGCTGCCCGATCTGGTGGAGAAGGTCGCCGCGAGCGGGGCCAGGGTCGCCTGGATCTGCGATCCGATGCACGGCAACACCTTCGAGGCACCGAGCGGTCACAAGACACGTGCGCTCGACGCCGTACTGGACGAGGTCAGAGGCTTCTTCGAGGTGCACCGCGGGCTGGGCACCCACCCGGGCGGCATCCATGTGGAGCTGACCGGCAGTGATGTGACCGAGTGCGTGGGCGGTGGCGACGAGGTCCGCGTCGATCACCTTCACCGGCGCTACGAGACCGCCTGCGACCCGAGGCTGAACCGCGGCCAGTCGCTCGACCTGGCGTTCCTCGTCGCGGAGCTGTACCGGGGAGGGTGAACGTCCCAAGTCGGCGCCCGGCGCGGCGCGTTACCGGCGGCCTCAGCCGGCCATGCTCGACGTGCGGCCGAGCGACGTCGTCTCCGCGTCGGGTTCGGACCGTCGCTGGAACAGCAGGACGGCTTCCAGCCGGTTGCGGGCGCCGAGCTTGGTCAGCGAATGGGACACATGGCTCTTGACCGTGGCCGGGGAGACCCGGAGCCTGGCCGCGGTCTCGGCCGTCGACATCCCTTCGGCCAGGCACCTCAGCACCTCCTGCTCACGGGAGGTCAGGGTGTGCGGTAATCGCATGTCCGCGGACATGTCCCGGCCCGGTGTGCTGGGTCTCCACTCCGCGTAGTGGCTCCGGAGCTCCGTCGAGATCACCGTGTGTCCGGAGCCGACCGCGAAGATGGCCGCGGAGAGCCCCGCGACGTCGATGTTCTTCTCCAGGCAGCCCGCCGCGCCGGCCGCGAACGCTTCGTCGATGCGCTGCTTGCTCCACGCGGTCGCGATGAGCAGCGTGGGCACCTTGCGCGAGTCCAGATGCCGTACCAGGCCCGTGACGTCGTCCCGTTGTGTGCTCGCGAGGACCACCACGTCGACCCGGTCCAACGGCCAGTCGTGCAGCTCCTGATGGTCGTTCACACTGCCGACCACGTCGAACCGGGTCGACCTGTGCAGGACGCGCGTGAGGACATGCCGCGAGATCGGGTCGTGGTCCGCCACCAGCACTCGCATCGTTCCCTCGGCGGCCTGGCCGACGCCGAAGAAGTCATCCTCTAGAGACATGGCGTACGCCCTTCACAAGGATGCTTGAAGTGGACTCGACGCAGAGCCTAGTTCTCGAAACGGTCTTCAGCAATGCTGAATGTCGTTCCGTAGGGGCACTGCGGCGGCACTTCACCGTCCGACCCGCCCGGATCCAACAACTCGGCCCGGACAAAGGCCAGTTCAGCGCGCTCGTCAAGAACGCGTGCCGACACGCCCGACTGGATCGGCTTATCCGGAGGAAACATCTCCGGGTAAGCTGACGCCCGTTGCGCGGCGCCATGACCCCACCCGGAACAGCGCCGCCCCTTGTGGATCAGACCCCAGAGAGGGAAACCCCCGATGACACGCCGGAGCAGCCGGAACAGCCGCAGTCACTTACCGCAGGGTGACATCGAGCCACGGTTCGAGCAGACCGAACAGATCACGAACGGCGCGGCCGGGCGTTGTCTCCCGAAACGATGTTCCAGGTGACCGGGCTGGTCATCGACGACGGTGGCTCAGATGCGGGAAGGACACGAGTTCCTGTGACGATTTTCACCAACGGGGATCCGTCAACCCACAGACCGGCGACGGACATCGGATCGACTGCCGAACTCGCCACCGAACTACGCCGACTACTGCGCGAGGCCGAGGCCCGGACGGGCAAGGTCATCGCGCGGGCAGGCCTCGCCAAACGCATCGGGGTCTCACAGAGCAGCATGTACGCCTACCTCAACGGCACCACCTTCATACCCGAGGACACCTTCGCCAGGTTGCTGCGCGAACTCGACACCGACGAACAGCATGCCCAGCGTCTGCGCCGGGCCCGGGACACCCTGACCAACCCCACGGCTCCCCCGCCGAGGGTGCTGCCCCTGGACGTGGCGACCTTCACCGCCCGCGCCGAGCAACTGGCCGAACTGGACCGGCTGCGCGGCCAGGGCCGCAAGAACGCCACGGTGGTCATCGCCGCGATCACCGGTGGCGCCGGGGTCGGCAAGACCGCGCTCGCGGTGCGCTGGGCAAATCAGCGGCTGTCCCGTTTCCCCGACGGCTGCCTGTACGTGGATCTGCGCGGCTTCCACTGCGACCGGCCCCTGGACCCGAACGAGGCGCTCGGCGCGCTGCTCCGCCGCCTGGGCACTCCCGGTGCGGGACTTCCGGCCATGTTCGACGAACGCTGGGAGCGATACCAGGAGATGCTGTCCGGCAAGCGGATGCTGATCCTGCTCGACAACGCGCTCTCCCCGGAACAGGTCAGACCGTTGCTGCCGCCGGGAACCTCCTCCTGTTTCGTCCTCGTCACCAGCCGGGACCAGCTCTCCGGGCTCGCCATAGGGCAGGGCGCACACCGGCTGCCGGTGGACGCGCTGACGGAGGCGGAGGCGCGGGCGCTGCTCTGCGCCAGGCTGGGCCCCGAGCGGGTGGGCGCCGAACCCGAGGCCGTCGCCCGGCTGCTGGCCGTCTGCGCCGGACTGCCGCTGGCCCTGAACATCGTGGCGAGCCGGGTCCAGGCCAGACCGGGTGTCCTCCTGGCGGAGGTGGCCGACGAACTGGGCAACACCGCCAGCCGGTTGACGGTTCTCAACAGCGCCGATCCCGCGACCAGTGTCGGCACCGCGCTGCTGCGGTCACTGGCCCTGCTCACCGCACAGCAGACGGAGATCTTCAAACTGCTCGGCATCGCCCCGGGCCAGGACATCAGCCTGCAGACCGCGGCCAGCCTCATCGGCCGCCCTCCCGCGGAGGCCAAGGCCGCGCTGGAGGAACTGGAACGGGTGTCGCTGGTGCGCCAGGACATCTCCGGCCAGTACCGGATGCACAACGTCGTCCGCGACTACGCCGCCCACTTCGCACACCGCGATCTGCCCCGCAGCGTGCGGGAGACGGCACTACGGCGCGTGGCCGAGTTCTAGGACTCGACCGCACCGCCGCCGCATCGCCGGGCCGTGAGGTCGCCGAATGTCATCCTTCGCGCGACCCCGGCCGGCCACCGGCGGACTACGAAGTCTTTGCGAACTCGCGGGGACTACATGAACCGGCCCCCACCTGCACGAAGTCCCCTTTGTCCGCTCCTGCTCGGCGCCGGTAATCCCGAGTTCACCGGGGTTCTCTTCCTCAGCGTTCTACGCGCGTGGTGTCATGCCCACGCTCACCACCCCCCACGTGGGCATCAACTCGACTAGGAGTCACGCATGTTGAGGACGTTCCTCAGCCGTGCCGGCGTCACCCTGGTGGCCGGCGCCGCCGTCTTCGTCACCGCCGTCCCCGCCGACGCGGCGACCTACACCGCGTTCGCCTTCTCGCAGACCACCAGCGAGCCGACGATCTACGACTTCATCAACTCGGCCACCTCCTCGCTCGACATGACCATGTACGAGCTGGAGGACACCACCGCCGTCAACGACCTGATAGCGCTGGAGAACAAGGGCGTCACCGTGCGGGTGGTCCTCGACCGCGCGCACCAGTCCGCCAACAGCTCGGCGTACACGGCGCTGACGAACGCGGGCGTCGGCGTGGTGTGGTCACCGTCCAGCTTCGTCTACACCCACCAGAAGACGATCACTGTGGACGCCACCAAGTCCCTTGTCCTGACCGGCAATCTGACCTCGCAGTACTACACGACCGGCCGCGACTACGGCGTCTTCACCGACGACACCCGTGACGTCGCCGCGATCGAGAAGGTGTTCAACGCCGACTACGCCGGCACCTCGATCACCCCGACCGACGGCGACCACCTGCTCTGGTCCCCCACCGACTCCCGCAGCCGGCTGCTCACCGTGATCAACGCCGCCACCACGACGCTCGACGTCGAGGAACTGGAGTTCAGCGACAGCACGGTGGTCAACGCGATCGTGGCCAGGGCGAAGGCGGGCGTGACCGTGCGGGTGGTGCTGGAGACCCCGTCGAGCTACGCCAGCGAGGTGTCCGCGATCAAGGCGGCCGGCGGCACGGTCGTCGGGTACTCCGACCCGAACGGCTTCTACATCCACGCCAAGGCGATGGTCGCCGACTACGGTCTGTCCACCCAGGAGGTGGAGGCGGGTTCGATGAACATCAGCAGCAACTCCCTCTCCAACAACCGGGAGTTGGGCATCATCCTCACCGGCACGGGAGTGGCCCAGTCCGTCGCCACCACCATCGAGACCACCTTCAAGAGCGACTACGCGGGCGGTACGGTCGCCTAGTCCGCATCGGTCGACCCCGAGGTCGGGGGCCTCGGGGTCTGCCGGACGGCGCGCAGCGCGAGGGAGAGTTCGGTGATGCCGCGGGGGTCGGTCAGTGAGCGGCCGGTGCGTTCGGCGATCCGGCGCAGGCGGGTGCGCACGGTGTTGGGGTGGACGTACAGCACCTTGGCGGCCTCCTCGGCCGAGCCGCCGGACTCGAACCAGGCCTCCAACGTGTCCAGCAGCAGGGCGCGTTCGTCGGCGGGCAGCTCCTCCACGGGGCCGAGGACCTTGGCGGCGACCCGGGCCATGACATCGGGTGCGCCCGCGGTCGCGACCGCGACCGGGGAGTCGCCGAAGACGGTCACGGCGGCGCTGCCCGCGTCGCCGCCGCGCATCGCGACCTTGGCGAAGCGCAGGGCGTCTCCGGTGCGGCTCAGATCGTCGTAGGAGGGGCTCACCCCGACACGCCGCTCCGCTTGTTCCCGCAGCACCTCGACGACGGCGTCCAGGTCGCGCGGGGTGCGCAAGTGCACGATGCCCAGCTGGAGTTCGGGCCGCAGTCGCCAGGCGGACCGGATGCCCCGCCGGGCCAGGACGGCCGCGATGTCCGGCAACGCCCGGCGGCCGATCCGAGGTACCTCAGCAGCGACCACCGTGAAGGGACCGTTGTGCGGCACTTCCAGGACCTCGGCGGCGGACCATACGGCGTCGGCGTCCATGCTCCTGCCCTCCAGGAGCGCTTCCACCAGCGCCGAACGCTCCTGGTCGCCCGCGAGGAGCCGCTGGGCCACCGCCTCGTGGTATCCGGAGACCATGGCCTCGGTGATGCCGTCCTGGATCTCCCACATCGCGGAGGCCGCCGCGACCAGAACGTCGTTGCCCACCAAGGACGTCGTGGTGGCCTCGGCGACCACCGCCTCCCAGAAGTACCGCACGCCGACGCGATAGGCCGTCATCACGCTGGGCAGCGGCACGTTCTGCGCGGCCCGCCTGCGGCCGATGTCGGCGGCGGCCCCGGTGTCCAGGGGCATCTGTCCGGTCAGCGCCTGGAGCGCGTTGCCGACATGGGTCCGGCAGGCGTCCTCCAGATCCTCCTCGGGCACCACGTCGTAGTGGTACGCCCGCGAGCCGGCGCGGATCCGCGCCGCCATCTCCTTCGCCAGCTCCCCGACGCGCTCCAGCAACGCGGTGGCCAGGGCTCTGATCTCCTTGTCGACCATGGTCCTCTCCGGCTCACCGTTCAAGGGGTCCCGGATCCCACCGTACGCCGGACCGTTTCGGGGGCTCCCCGGTTCCCGCCGGCTCCTACATCGTCTCCAGGGCGGCGCGCAGCGCGGCGCGTGAGGTGATGCCGAGCTTGGGATACAGCCGGTGCAGATGGGAGCCGACCGTGCGGTGGGACAGGAACAGCCGCTCGCCGATCTGCCGGTTGGTCAGGCCCACGGCCGCCAGCTCGGCGATCTGCCGTTCCTGCACGGTCAGTGCGGCGGTCTGCGCGACGGGCCCGCTGGTGGTGGCGACCCCGGTGGCGCGCAGTTCGTTGCGGGCCCGCTGCGCCATGGCGCGGGCGCCGATCCGGTCGAAGGTTTCGAGGGCGGCGCTCAGATACCGGCGGGCGCGGTGGTCGCGGGTGCGGCGCAGCCACTGCCCGTAAGCGAGCTGGACGCGTGCGTGTTCCCACGGCCACCGTGCCGCGTGGGGCAGGGACAGGGCCGCCTCGAACAGGGGCCCGGCCTCGGTCTCGTCGGCTGCCACGGCCTCGGCCCCGGCGGAGATCAGCGCGGTCCGGGGCGAGATCCGGTGGACGGACGC
>NZ_JAWOAI010000067.1:0-27777 GCF_033194735.1 Streptomyces sp. W16 | reverse complement strand
CGAGCTCAGCCCCGCCGAACCGGACAGGGCCCGGCGACTGCTGGCCGCAGCCGACCTCGCGCTGCCCGCAGGACAGGCCGACTGGGTACGCGAACTGGCGGGCCAGGTCCTCACGTTGACCTCCGACCCGGACCTGCGCATCGCCGCCCGGCTCGACATCGGCTGGTCGCTGCTGTGGTCCAACCGCGATGCCGACGCGTTCGACACACTCCTGTCCGTCGCCGCGGAGGCGTCCCCGAGGCGGCCGGACCTCGCGTGGCAGGCCGTCTGGATGGCCGCCACGGTCGCCCACCAGACCGGACTCCCCGAATTCCGCGCCAGGGCACGCGCCGCCCTCGACCTGCTCGACTCCCGCGACGGGCCGGCACCGGCGGCCGAGTACCGCATCTGGATCCGGGCCTGCACGGACCCGTACGGCGAACGGGCCGAGCTCGTCCCCCTCCTGCGCCGCACAGCGGAAGGAAAACCCCTCTCGGACCCGGGTACGTTCGGCGCGGCGGCCTGGGTCCTGGACGAGACCGAACTGGCGGTCAGGGTGCTGCGCGAAGCCCTCAGCCGACTGCGCGCCCCGGGCGTCCGCGGTGCCAGCGGCGGCGTGCTGTCGGCACTGGAATGGGCGTACGTCGACAGCGGACGCTGGGACGACGCACTCGCCGCCGCCCGGGAGGCGGCCGACATCGCCGCCGCCTACAAGATGGAGACCGTCGCGGGCTCGGCCGACCTCACCACGGCCGTCGTCGCGGCCATGCGCGGCGAACACGACCAGGTGGCACCGCTGCTGGCCCGCGTACGCGCCGCCGTGGACACCTCGGAATACCGCGGCTTCGCCGCCAGGATCTGGCAGACGGCAGGTCTGTCCGCGCTGGCCCAGGGCAACTACACGACCGCGTACGCGCAGCTCAGCCGCCTCTTCGCCGCCGACGGCACACCCCTGCACCACCACTTCTCCTACCTCGCCGTCGCCGATCTCGCCGCCGCGGCGGTGCGCGCCGAACGGCGCCTCGAAGCGCGTACGTTGCTGGAGCGCGCGCTGGCCCAGCTGGACCCCGCACCCGGCCCGCGCCTGGAACAACTCACGGCCCGCGCCCGCGGACTGCTCGCCGAGCCCGACAGTGCCGAAGCCCACTTCGCGGCGCCCCTGACCGACCGCACCGGAGACACCTGGCCGTTCGAACGGGCCCAACTCCAGCTGGACCACGGGGAATGGCTGCGCCGGCAACGCCGGATCAACGACGCCAAGCCCCTCCTCGTGACCGCGCTGGAGACGTTCCGCCGCCTCGGCGCGGCACCGTGGACCCGGCGCGCGGAATCCGAGCTGCGTGCCTGCGGCGTGACGGTCCAGCCCCCGCAGGCCGCCCCGGGCGCGCTGGACGGCCTCACCGCCCAACAGCGCGAGATCGTCGTCCTCGCCGGCCACGGCCTGACCAACGCCGAGATCGCCGACCGCCTGTTCCTGTCCCCCCGCACCGTCGCGTCACACCTGTACCGCTCCTACCCCAAGCTCGGCATCGCCGGCCGCCACCAACTCCGCGACATCGTCGACGAGGGGACCACCCCACGGTGAGCCTGTCGGCGACGGCCTCGCGGTCACTGATCATCCCCGTCGGAGTGGCCTGCCTATCCTGACCCGGTGACGACGAGCCCCGGTTCCCGGCCGAAGACGCGAGAGCGCATCCTCGATGCCGCGATGGACGTGTTCGCCGAGAAGGGCTTCAACGAGATGCCGACGGCATCCAGGGCCGGCTGCGCGAAGTCCACAAGAACACGTTCGTCGCCCCACTCCGAGCGCCTCACGGGCCCTGACGTCGAGGTCCGCACCGGGCTCGCCGGTGCGCTCGTCGGCGGGTTGCCGTACGCGCTCCGGGTGGTCGGCGACGAGAAGCCGGCCGCCGTCGACCACGAGAAAATCGTCGTCCGTCCCGTGTTGTCCTAAGACGCCGTGACCTGGTCATACTCGCGGTGTCCCAGATCAGGTGTCACTTCTCCGCGGGCCGTCGAGCGGGCAACCAGGTAGTGGGCAGCCAGGCAGCGGGCAACCAGGTGTCGATGACGGCTGTCAGCTCGTCGGGATCGGTGAAGACGTGTCCGTTCATGCCGGTGGCCCGCGCGGCGCGTACGTTCTCCTCGCGGTCGTCCACGAAGAGGAAGTCGGCCGGGGCGGCCCGCATGGCGACGACGCAGTGACGGAAGGCCGCCGGGTCCGGCTTCGCCGCTTTGATCTTCCCGGAGAACGCCACGAGGTCCAGATCGTGCAGCCAGGGCTGCGCGGCGAGGAAGGCGTCCGCGTGGTCCGAGGGGATGTTGGACAGCAGGGCGACCTCGGCGACGTCGCGGAGGGACCGGACGTAGGAGACCATCCGGTCGTCGACGCGTGACCAGCTGTCGATGTCGGTGAGGCGCAGTTCCTCGATCGTGTCGGCGTCGACGGACAGGGACAGCCGTCGCAGTACGGCGGTCCAGTACTCGGGCGCGGACTGCCGACCGGCGTCGTAGGGCGGGCGGCAGGCCCAGTAGGCCGTGGTGAAGGCGTCGGTGGGTGTGTGGCAGAGGGCGGCCATCCTGCCCTGGGCGCCCGGGTGTTGGTGGCGGGCGATGACCCCGAAGAGGTCGAACAGGACGATGCTGCGGTCGGTGGGCATGGTGAGGGTTCCTCCGGGTTCTGACGGCCGGGGCGAGGGGGGGAAGAGCCTGTGCGGCACGGAGTGAGCCGTGCCGCACAGGCGGTCAGTGGCCGCCGTGTGCCATCTCGCGCGTGCGGTCGGATTCGGTGCGCAGGACCCCGGCGGCCACGGCGGTGGTCGCGCACAGCAGGGTCAGCAGCAGGAAGGCGTGGTTCAGGGCGACGAAGTGGGTCAGCCAGCCGATGACGGCGGGGCCGGCGAGCATGCCGACGTAGCCGAGCCCGGCGACGCGGGAGACATTGGCCCCCGCGGCGGAGGGGTCGGCGTGCCCGGCCGCGCTGAACAGCTGCGGGACACAGCCGGACAGCCCCAGACCGAACAGCCCCCAACCCGCGAACGCGGCCCAGATCCACGGGGAGACGGCCACGATCGTGATGCCGACGGCAGCCGCCGCCGCGCCGTAACGCAGGATCGCCATGGACCCGAACCGGGCGACGAGGCGGTCGGCGAGCAGCCGGCCGATGGTCATGGTCGCCGCGAAGGTGCCGTACGCGAAGGCGGCGGTGCTCGCGGGTGCGCCGAGGACGTCCTTCAGGTGCAGCGCGCTCCAGTCGTTGGCGGCTCCCTCGCACAGCATGACCATCAGGGCCAGGGCGGCGAGGATCCAGATGCGCCCGCTGATGCCGCGGCGCTCGGCGGCCGGCGCCTGCTCGACCTGCCCCGCGGAATCGGCGTCGGCAGCGGTGGGTGTGGCCGGCAGCAGTGCGCGTGCCGACACCAGGGCGATCACGATGCCCAGGGCTCCCATGGCGGCCATGCCCGCGGCAGGGCTCAGACCGGCGCTCGCCGTGGCCGCTCCGACGAGTGCGGCGAGCACACCGCCGACCGAGAACGTGGCGTGGAAGGCCGACATGACGGGCCGTCCGTACGCCTTCTCCACGTGCACGGCGTGGGCGTTCATGCTCACGTCCAGGCAGCCGTTGAAGAAACCGAAGACCAGCAGGGCACCTGCCAGTGTCCACGGCTCCCGGGGAAGGCCGGGCAGCACCAGGGCCGCGCTGCACAGCACGCCGGTGACGGGGACGACCGTGCGCGCGCCGAGGGAGTCGGTCAGCCGCCCGGCCACCTGCATGCCGAGGAAGGCCCCCAGCCCCAGCAGCACCAGCAGTCCGCCGAGCGTCGCGTGACTGATGCCCACGCGCTCCTCGATGGCGGGGATGTTCACCACCCAGGTGCCCATCAGAGTGCCGCACAGGCTGAAGTAGACGAAGGTCGCCAGGCGGGCGGCTCGAAGCGAATGACTCATGCAAGCCACCATAACGAACATCAAGTGCGATTGAATACTGTCACTTCGCACACATTGAATGTTCGTTTCGGGTGGTGTTCAATCTGCGGCATGAGCAACGCAGACCGGCACGGGATGATCGCGCAGGCCGTCAGGGAGTCGGGAAGGACCACGGTCCAGGAACTCGCCGACCTGACCGGCGCCTCCGAGATGACCATCCGGCGCGACCTCGACACGCTCGCGGCGCTGGGCGTCCTTCAGCGCGTCCGCGGGGGCGCGCGCACCCTGCTGCTCAGGGGCGAGGAACCGCCCTTCGCGCTGCGTGTCCACGAGGCCGTCGATGCCAAGCGCCGGATCGCGGCGGAGGTGTCCTCGCTCATCGCCGACGGCGAGACCGTCCTCCTCGACAGCGGCACCACCTGCCTGGAGATCGCCCACCTGCTGCGCCGACGGCCGGTCACGGTGATGGCTCTGTCACTGCAGGCCATCCACGTACTCGGCGAGGGCCCGGGCCCGGCCACCCTGATGGTGCCCGGCGGGCAGCCGCGCGCCGCCGAGGGTGCCCTCACCGGCCCCCTCACCCTCACGTCCCTGGCGGCACTGCGCTTCGACACCGCCGTCATGGGCTGCTGCGGTCTGAGCGCGGCCGACGGCCTCACCGCCTACGACCTCGACGACGCGGCCGTGAAGAAGGCCGGCATCGCCTCCACGCGCCGCGTCGTCGTCGCCGCCGACGGCAGCAAGCTCGGCCACACCGCCTACGCCCACGTCGGCCCCGCCACACTCCTGCACACCCTCGTCACCGACACCACGGCACCCGCCGACGAGGTCACCGCACTCGAAGGCACCGGCATCGCCGTCAAGGCCGTCTGACAGGACGCGGGCCGACGTCTTCCGCCGCGAGCGGGCCGGGCGGCCGGCTGCCCCGGGCCGGGCGGAGCATCGGCGATCCCCGCCGCCGCCACTCAGATGCGGTAGGCGCCCGCCGGTACGCCATGGGCGACGCCGTACGGAGTCAGGGCGATGACGCCGGTGCCGCGTGACGGTGTGTCCGCGGTGAGGTCGAGCGGGCTTACGGCGCCCAGGGAGCGGGCGATGTCCGGGGCGAGGTCGTGAGCGGTCCAGCGCCACTCGTCCTCGTCGTCCTCGCTCTCCTGCGCGGCGTCCCAGTCGGGGCGCAGGCCCAGTTCCGTACGGCGGGTCCGTTCGTACGGCAGCGGGTCGCCGAGGGTCAGCCCCTCGTCCTCGGCCTCGCCGGTTTCGCCGTACCGCCGGATCACCGTGCCGTGCTCGGCCACGAGCCAGGCGGAGCCGTCGCCCCGGCCGCCGTAGTAGTAGGCCTGCGCCCGGCCGTAGCGGGCACTGAGCTCGGTGCACAGGCGCAGCACTTCCTCGCGGCGCTCCAGGCCGTGCGGGTCGCACCAGGCGCCCAGGACGAGGGTCCAGCCGTCGAGTTCCGGGGTGACGAAGACCCGTTCGTAGCCGGTGTGTTCGTCCGTGTCGCAGCCGTGGCCGTCGCTGTCGACGATGTCGTTGCCGAGCGCGAAGGTCACGGGGCGTGGGTCGGTCAGGCCGAGGGTGCGCATGATCCCGGCCTGGTCTCTGCCGGGGACGGCCATCCAGAAGTTCCAGCAGGCCCACAGCGGTTCGGGCCGATCTTCCGGGAGCTTGATGCGGACGAGCCGTTCGATCGCGGCCGTGTCGGCGGGCGACAGCGCCGGTTCGCCACCGAGTTCGGCGAGTACGGTCAACGCCCGCGCCCGCTGCCGGCCCGGCCCCCGTTCCCGGATGCGCCGGAGCAGCGGAATCACGTGCTCGCCGGTGTGGATCAGGGTGTCCTGGGCCTGCTGGGCGACTTCCTGGTCCGGGTCGCCGAGCAGCGGCAGCAGGAGGGCGGCGGACCGGCCTGCCTCCCCGCAGCGCGCGATCCCACGGACGGCGTGACGCCGCACGAGCGGCTCGGGGTGGGCGAGGGCCGCGGTGTACCGGTCGAGAACGGCCACGCCGAGCTGGGAGAACGCGAGACCGGCTCGTTTGCGGGACTCCTCGGTGGACGCGGAGACGAGCCCCTGGAGCAGACCGTCGAACCCCGCGTCCCCGATCCGCCCGAGCACGGCGCTGATCGGCCACCAGTCCACCGGGGACTCCGTGTCCATCACCTCCCGCACCAACCGCTCCACCCCGCCGGCGCCGAGCGTGACCAACGCGTCCGCTGCCGCCTCGTACCGGTCCGGCCTGCCGAGGTCTCGTATCAGGTCGGCGTTCACCACATGCCCCTCCAACAGGGTCGACCAGGCTTCCGGGCGCCATGATTCCGCAAGGGTCTGACAAGGGTCCGACATCGGCTGAGCGGTCCCGCTACCCGTACGTGCCCCGGGCAGGCCGTTCGTCCAGGAACGCCGCCCCATGACGCGGTCGTGGTGTGCCACCCGCCGGACCGGCATGTGCGTGAGGAGGTCAAGGCAGGTCGTCGGCCGGCAGTTCCAGGCGGAGTTCGTAGCCGCCGTCGGTCGTCGGGCCGGAGGTGATGGTGCCGCCGAGGAGTTCGGCGCGCTGGCGCAGGCCGACGAGGCCGTGGTGGGCGCCGGGCAGGGGGAGTGCGGGGCGGGTGGCGGTGGTGTTGGTGACGGTGGTGCGGAGGGCGCCGTCCCGGTGGTGGATGCGGACGGTGGCGGTGGCGCCGGGGGCGTGTTTGCGGACGTTGGTGAGTGCCTCCTGGACCGTGCGGTAGACGGCGCGCTGGAGGGCGGGCGGGAGTCCGTCGGGCAGGTCGGTCTCCAGTTCCGTCTCGATGCCGCTGGTGCCGATCAGCTGGTGCAGGTCGGCGAGGGAGGGCTGGGGCGTGAGTTCGGTGGGGCGGATGCCGGAGGCGCGCAGGACGCCGACCATGTGGCGCAGCTCTTCCAGGGTCTGCACGCTGAGCCGGCGGATCGTGGCCGCGACCGCTCTCGCCTCGGCGTCCGGGCTGCCGACCTGGAGTGCGCCGGCCTGTACGGCGATGAGACTGACCTGGTGGGAGACCACGTCGTGCATCTCGCGGGCGAGTTGGGCGCGTTCCTTCGCCAACACCGCCTGGGAGCTGAGCAGTTGCTCCTGCTCGCGGGCCTCGGAGATCTCGGCGAGCCGGAGCGTCAACTCACGCCGGGCCTGGACGAGTTGGCCGAGGAAGACGGGGGCGACGGCGGTGGCGAGGGTGTAGGTGAGGTGGACGAGGCTGTAGGTCTCGTCGAGTTCGTCGACATCGAGGGACGTCCACGGCCAGGGCATGAAGTCGACGGTGGCGAAGGCCAGGGCGCAGCCCGCGAGCAGCACGCGGTGGCGGCACAGGGAGGAGAGGGTGTACAGCGCGGCCATCGTGGCGAACGCCGCGTCGCCGATCAGGGCGGAGGGGAGCGTGAGGGCGAAGGCGAGCAGCGGCCGGTGGCGGCGCAGGGTGAGAGCCAGGGCGGCGAGCAGGCCGTAGGCGGTGGCCGGGTGGTTGTCGCTGTCGAGGTTCACCCACAGGTCCAGCAGCGCGACGCAGACCAGCGACGCGTCCAGCAACAGGGCAGGCGGGCGACGGGAGTTCAGCCGGGGACTCGGCCGCGGGTTCATCGGGCGGCTCCGTCCCCGGGCGGCCTGAGCAGGCCCGCCCGTTCGGCGACCAGCGCGGCTTGCACGCGGTTGTCGACCTTCAACTTCTCGAATACGGCGCTGACATGACCTTTGACGGTGCCGTTGCTCAGATGCAGCCGGCCGCCGATCTCGGTGTTGGAGAGCCCTTCCGCCATCAGCGCGAGGACGGCACGCTCACGACCGCTCAGCCGGTCGACGAGTCGGACGGCGTAGGGCTCACGCCCGCCCTGGTCGAGAAAGCCGTCCACCACGGTGCGTACGACCTGCGACGACAGCACGGTTCTTCCCTCGGCCAATGCGCGTATCAGACCGGGCAGTTGCTCGGGGTCGGTGTCCTTGAGGAGGAAACCGGCGGCGCCGGAGCGCAGTGCCGCCTCGACGTATTCGTCGGTGTCGAACGTCGTCAGCATCGCCACCACGGGAGGATCCGGCAGCCGGCGGAGTTCGGCCAGGACGGTCAGCCCGTCCACGTCGGGCATCCGGATGTCCAGCAGGACGACGTCGGGACCCAACTCCCGTACGGCCTCGACGGCTTGACCGCCGGGAACGGCCGCCACGGCCCCGATGTCGTCCGAGGCGTTGAGGATGTGTGTGAAGCCGGTGCGGACGAGGGCCTCGTCGTCGACCACCAGTACCCGGATCATGTGCGCTCCGCTCCTCAACTGCCCGTCCTACGAGGGGTAGCACGCCGAACGGGCCCCGTCCGCAGGACCCGGTGCGGCTCCGGCCGGTCGTCGGCAGGGACCGTCCGGTCGGCCGGTGCGGTTCCGGCCGGTCGGCGGGCCGGCTCCGGAAGGTTGCCCGGTGTGCTGGTCCCCGCGACCCGCGAACCCTGGAGGCATGACACACGACGCACCCCCGGCCACGCCGGCCGCCGCGTTACCGGAGCGGCACCCGGTCCCCTGTGACGCTCCAACGACCGGACGGCTGATCGGTATCGACCTGGCGCGCGGGCTTGCCGTCCTCGGCATGTACTCCGCCCACGTCGGCCCCGACGTCACGGTCGGCGGACCCGTCGGCTTCCTCCTGGAGACCGCACGAGGCCGCTCCTCCGCGCTGTTCGCGGTGCTCGCCGGGTTCTCACTGATCATCATCATGGGACGCCCCCGGCCCCGGACCGGCCGTGCCGGACGCCAGGCGGCGGTGAGGGTCGTGATCCGCGCCGTCGTGCTGCTGGCGCTGGGCTACGCGCTGACCGCCCTGGGCACCGAGGTCGAGGTGATCCTCAGCTGCTACGGCCTGCTCTTCCTGACCGTCCTCCCGCTGCACCGGCTGCGCGCCGCGACACTCGCGCGGATCGCCGCCGCCGGCGCGCTGATCCTGCCCCAACTCCTCTACGCCGTACGGAAGTCCATCGAGGAGGGCACCTGGGCGGACGCGGTCGTCCAGGCGGACCCGCTGGCCCGGATCAGCGGCACGGACGGCGTCGTAGAGCTGCTGTTCACCGGCTCGTACCCGGCCCTGACCTGGGCGCCGTTCCTGATCGCGGGCATGGCGGTGGCCCGCCTCGACCTCACCCGGCCCGGGATCCGGCTCCGGCTGGCCCTGACCGGCGGCGCGTTCGCCGTCCTCGGCTACGGATGTTCCTGGCTGGCCCTGCACCTCGTCCCGCACGCGCTGACCGTCATCTCGTCGGCCACGGGCGGCGGTTCGGCGTCGTCGGCCTGGTGGTCCGACACGGTCGGCGAACCCGAGAACGGCACACCGCTCGCCTGGCTCCTGGTGGCCGCACCGCACAGCCAGACGACCCTCTCCATCATCGGCAACACAGGCGTCGCCCTCGTGGTGATCGCCGCGTGCCTGACCGTCGCCGACCGGATGCCCCGCCCGACCCGGCTGACGAGGCCCGTGTCCGCCGTCGGCACGATGGCGCTGACCGCCTACGTCCTGCACATCGTCGCCCTCTGGCTCCTGACCGATGTCCGGCACGTGGCCGCCGTGGAGGACGAGACGATGTCCGGACTGCCGGCGCTGCTCGCCTTCATCGCCGCCACCATGCTGCTGGCCACCGCGTGGACCCGTCACTTCAGGCGCGGGCCCCTGGAGCACCTGCTGCACACGGCCACCCGGCCCGCACGGCACATCAGGTAGCTTCCGGCAGCAGCGACCGCAGCGCCATCCTCGTCAGATCCGCCTCGACGGCGTCCCGGTCCGGGACGACGGCCGCGCGGAAGGAACGCCCGGCCAGTAGCGAGACGAGCCACCAGGCGGCGGTGTGCGGGTCGATGTCGTCGCGCACATCGCCGGCCGACTGGCCCCGGCTCAGCAGTGCGGCGAGTGCGTCGGCGAAGTGGCGGTGGACCTGGCGCAGGGCCTCGCCGAGTTCCGGGTCGTGGGCCAGGGCGGTGGCGTCGGCGAAGAGGAAGCCGTGGGCGCCGGGCTGGTGGAAGTGGTCCATGTGCGCGGGATCCAGGAAGGCCGCCAGTACCTCGGGCACCGGGCGGCCCGCGTCGGTGGCCTGGTGAAGGAGCGCCGAGACTCCCTCGGTGGCGTGGTCGAGGGCCGCCCGGTAGAGCGCCGACTTGGAGCCGAAGTTCTGGAAGACCACCGGCTCGGTGACGCCGACCTTCCTGGCGATGTCGGAGACCTTGCCGCGCTGGTAGCCGGTCTCGGAGAAGACCTGCGTGGCAGCGGCGAGGATCGACGCGCGTCGCTCGGCGGCGGGCATGCGGGTTCGCGTGCGGGGGCGGGACTCGGTCACAGCGGCCATCGTATGCCGCCCTTGCGTCATTTCTTAGTCGCGACTAAGTTGGCCTCAGTACTTAGTCACGACTAAGTTATGGGGAGGCAGTAAATGAACCTCGGACGCCTCATGCAGGGCAAGCCCCACGCGGACACGCCCGGCGTGACCATCACAACCCCTCGCGCATACGAACTCTTCGGCGACGTCTGCTTCGTCGGCCGCCGCAAGCGTGCCTTCACCCGCCTCGCCGCACTCAGCGGAGCCCGGGCGGGCGACCGCGTCCTGGACGTGGGCTGCGGCACCGGCTACCTGACCCGCCGCATGGCCGACCGCGTCGGCCCGGACGGCGCGGTCACCGGAGTGGACCCCTCGCCGCCGGTCCTGGACTACGCCCGCCACAAGAAGCAGCGCCCCGGCAGCGCGCCCTGCGCCTACCGGGAGGGCATCGCCGAATCCCTCGAACTGCCGGACGCCTCCTTCGACACCGTCGTCACCAGCCTGATGCTGCACCACCTGCCCGAGGAACTCCGCCCCGCGGCACTGCGCGAGATGCACCGCGTCCTGCGGCCCGGCGGGCGGCTGCTGGTCGTCGAGTTCCGGCCGCCGAGGAGCACGCTGGGCCGGTACCTGGTGCACGGAGGCACAGGGCACGCCATGGCGCACAACCGCGTGGACCTGCTGGACGGCCTCGTCGCGGACGCGGGCTTCGAGGTCGGCGGGCACGGTGACGTACGACCCTGGCTGTACTACGTGCGGGCGACGCGGACGCGGTAGTGACAGGGTGTCGGTCCACCCTCCATGATGTGTGGGTCATGGCGACTTCAACCCATGTGTCCCGCCTGCGCTGTTCCGGTGGCGTACCGGCCCCGGTACGGATCGCGGCTGCCCGCGCGGCGCTGTTCGCCGCGGCGGGCACGGTGCTCGCGGTCGCGGGGCACCACGTGGTGTTCGACGTGTCGCCGTCGTGGGGTGCCCGTGGGGTCCTGGCCGGCCTCCTGTTCGCCGTGGCGCTTCCCGTCTCCGGGCAACCGAGCCTGGTTTCACGGCAGTTGGCATTGGCCGTGGTGGGACAGGCGCTCGGGGTCGGCTGGTTCACCACGACCACGGAACCCGCGTACGAACGGCTGTCCACGGCCTGGCCCTTCGTGATCGCCCATCTCGCCATGACCGTCCTGCTCGCCGTCCTCCTGCACGGCGTGCGGGACGGCCGGACCGGTCTTCACCGGGTCGCGGGCGAACTGCGTTCCCTGTGCGCCTGGTTGTGGCGGCTGCTGTTCCCGCGAGAAGGCGTCGAAACCGCCGTCGCGGCTCCCGAGGTGAGGTCCGTCCGCTCCGGACCGGCCCGCGCCTCGCCACGCGAGCCGACGCTCGCCCACTGTGTCGTACGCCGAGGCCCCCCACCCGGCGTGCTCACCGCTGCCTGAACGGCCGTTGGCGATTCGGCGGCGATACACGCGTGTCCGCACGCACCACCACCTGACCGACCACATTCACGGGCGCCCCAACAGGGCTGCCCTCTGGGGGAATTCATGTCCACGACGATCGTCGTGATCGGGGCGGGCCCGTACGGCCTGTCCACCGCCGCGCACCTCAAGGCGCGCGGCCTGCACGTCAGGGTGTTCGGCTCGCCGATGGCGAGCTGGGCCGGGAACATGCCCGCGGGCATGCTGCTGAAGTCGCCGCCGAGCGCGTCGGTGCTGTCCGCGCCGAAGCCCGGCTTCACGCTGGACGCCTACGCCCGGGAGGCGAGGGAGCCGCGGCCGGCGGGGCACGACCCGGTGCCGGTCGAGATGTTCGTCCGGTACGGGCGTTGGTTCGCCGAGCAGTTGGTGCCCGAGGTGGAGAACATCCGCGTGCTGGGTGTCGACCGGCAGGCCGACGGGTTCCACCTCAAGCTCGCCTCGGGCGAGGAACTGCGGGCCTCGGCCGTGGTGGTCGCCAGCGGGACGGACGGTTTCGCGTACGTCCCCGAGCCGCTGACGGCACTCGTCCCCGAGGGGCTCGTCTCGCACAGCTCCCACCACGCGGACCTCGCGAGGTTCGCGGGGCGGGACGTGGTCGTGGTGGGCGCCGGCCAGTCGGCTCAGGAGAGTGCGGCTCTGCTGAGCGAGGCCGGGGCGCGAGTACAACTGCTCGTGCGTGGAAGGGAGTTGGTGTTCGGCGCGGCTCCGACACCTCCGCCGCACTGGCAGCCGGACACGGGGCTGGGCAGGTCCTGGGGGCTGTACGGCGTCGTGCACCATGCGGCGGCGTTCCGCTTCCTGCCTGCGGCGACCCGGCTGCGGCTGGTGAAACGGGTACTGGGCCCCTTCGGCTCCTGGTGGCTCAAGCCCCGCCTGGAGGGTGTCGTGCCCGTCCACGTCGGGCGCCGCATCACGCAGGCCGCGCGGAACGCCGCCGGGGTCACCCTCACCACCCAGGACACCGACGGCCGGATCCACACCATCGAGACCGGTCACGTCCTGGCCGCCACCGGCTACCGGGTCCGCCTCGACGCGCTGGACTTCCTCGCCCCCGAACTGCGGGCCGAACTGACCCGCACGGCCGGCTTCCCGCACCTCGACGCCGGACTCCAGTCGTCGGTGCCCGGCCTGTACTTCACCGGCATCCAGGCGGCGGCGACCTTCGGGCCACTGCTGCGGTTCACGTGCGGCACGCGGTTCGCGGCACCGCGACTGGCCGCGGCGGTGGCGGCGAGGGGCTGACGGCGGATCGGGCCGGGGGGACGTCCCTTCAACGGAACTCCCCCCGGCGGCCTCAACGGACTACGGCTGCTGCGCGAAACGGCCTGGCGGCGGGCCGCCGAGTGAGCCGACGGGAGGCTTCCGCCGAACGGGCGGCGCCGGTACACGGTGATCGGGTGCCGGGTTCGCTTCGCGTCACGGCCCCGGTGCCAGGCGTCGGCCGCGCTGTCCGACCCGCCACACCGGGCAACGAGCCGGGCCCGCCCGGCCAACTCCCCTGATCCTGCGACAGGTTGACGTCACCGCCGTACAGCTGTCTTCGGAGGGCGGGCTCCGGGCCGGGCCGCTCCTTCCTCAGGGGTGTGCGTGGAGGCCGCCGGGAACGCTGTGTCGATGTCGCCAGCCGTTGCCCGCCCGTACGGCGTCCACAAGGTGTGGGTGGTCGGGACGTAGGCCGCTGTGCTCGTGCTCCACCGGAGCGGACTCCCGCGACGGCCACAGGCGTACCGCGATGAGCCCGGCGGCCAGCGTGATCGCGCCCAGCACCGTCACGGCCCACTGCAGACCCGCCGTCGCGCCGAGCCAGCCGGCCAGTGGGTACGTCAGCAGCCAGCAACTGTGGGACAGGGAGAACTGCGCGGCGAACGCGGAGGTGCGCTGCTCGGGTGGGGCCGAGCGGCGCACCAGCCGTCCGGTCGGGGTGAGGACCAGGGAACACGCGCCGCCGAAGGCCGCCCAGACGACGAGGAGCATGGGCCAGCGTCCGCCGCCGCTGTCGGCTGCGGTGAGGACGCCGAGCGCGACGAAGACGACCGTGAGCATCAAGGCGCCGCACAGCATCACCGTCCGGTCGGAGATCCTCGCCAGCACGCGGGGGAGCAGCAGCGCGACGAGCATCGAGCCGCCTCCATAGGCACCGAGCGCCAGCGAGACGTCGGCCGCACCGCGCCCCAGCTGGTCGCGGACGTAGACCACGCTGTTGACGGTGACCGTCGCGCTCGCCGCCGCCACGGCCAGGTTCAGTACGAGCAGGGCACGCAGCTGTGGCACGGCGAAGAAGAGCCGAGTGCCCGCGGTGGCCTTCGAGTAGGCGCTGCCGGCGCGTGGCTCGGTGTGGTCCGTGTCCGCCGCGGGGGACGTCTTCGGCAGGACGGCGGAGACCACCAGGGCGGCCGAGGCGAGGAAGCCGGCCACCGTGCCCAGGAACAGCCAGTTGTAGGTGATCAGGGACAGCAGCGCGGCGGCGAGAGCGGGGCTGAACAGGCTCTCCATGTCGTAGGCGAGGCGGGACAGCGACAGCGCCTGTGTGTAGTCGCGCTCGGCGGGCAGGACATCGGGGATGAGGGCCTGGAAGGTCGGGGTGAAGGCGGCGGACGCCGACTGGAGCAGGAAGATCAGGACGTAGACCTGCCAGACCTGATCCACGAACGGCAGGCACAGCGCGACCGTGGCCCGCGTCAGATCCGCGCCGACCATCAGCGTCCGTCGCGGCAGCCGGTCGGCGATCGCACCGACGGCCGGGGCGATCAACACGTACGCCACCATCTTGATCGCGAGCGCGGTGCCGAGTACCGAACCGGCGTGCGCGCCCGCGATGTCGTACGCGAGCAGGCCGAGCGCGACCGTGGCCAGACCGGTGCCGACCAGCGCGATGACCTGCGCGGCGAAAAGGTGGCGGTAGGCGCGGTTGCGCAGGACGGAGAGCATACGGCGGTCCCTGGGCCTGGGGCGGTGAGGGCGACTGACATCCACAGTACATACAAGTGCGCACCTGCGCACATGTTGACTCCCGAATCGGGCGGCGAACGGCGACTGTGGCTCGTTCCGGCCTCTACGCTGTCGGCATGCCTGCTCGCGAGCCCTTGCCAACTGCGCCCGGTGTGCACCTGCGTCCCCCGGACAGCGCACGCCTCGCGGAGGCGACCGAGGTGTTCGCGATGCTCTCCGACACGACCCGGCTGCACCTGCTGTGGCTGATCGCGCAAGGGGAGTCGGACGTCGGCTCACTGACCGAGCGCTGCGACGCCTCCCGGACGGCGGTCAGCCAGCATCTGGCGAAACTGCGGCTCGCAGGTCTGGTGGAGACGCGGCGCGAGGGACGGCACGTCTACTACCGCCTCCGCGACGGGCATCTGCGACGACTGGTGATCGAAGCGCTCAGCCACGCCGACCACCGGGTGAGCGGCCAGGCCCCGCACGACTGACGACTGACGGCTGAGCGCCGGAGACCGGGTGCCGGGTACCGGTGATGCGAGGGCCCGGCCGCCCGCGGACATGTGCTGTCGGGTCGGCCGGGCCCAGCGCGGGGGCTACGCGGGTTACGCGGAAGCGGCGCCCCGGCGGCGAACGAGATAGACGGCGCCGCCCGCCACGACAACCACCGTGAGACCGATACCGACCCAGGCGCCGGTCGACAGCCCGTCGTCGTCCTTCTCCACGGCCTGGGCGGCGGGCGAGGCGGACGGTTCGGTCTCCTCGGGCGTGGGCGACGGCGAGGCCGCTGTCCCGGTCCCGGTCCCGGTCTTGCTCGGGGAGGGGCTGACCGGCTTCGCTCCCGGCGCGGCGGCCTTCAACTTCAGGACGGGCGCCGGGTTCTCGCCGCTCTCGTCGAGCTCGATCCAGCGGTCGGTACGGCCGTCGCTGTACGTCTGCAACGTCTTGAACGCCAACTCCTTCGTGTCCGGGAGCTGCTTGACGACGACGGAGTACTCGGCGTTGACGCCGGCCTTCACCGCGGGGCCCCCGACGGTGTAGCCGTCGGCGGCGGCCGTGAACTTCCAGCCCTTGGGGCCTTCGCCGTAGGCCACGTCGGCGGGCGCGATGCCCGTGGGCAGGACCACACGGATCTTGGTGACTCCGGCGGTGGAGGACTCCGACTCGGCGTCGAAGGCGATCTCGACGTTCTCGGCGAGGGCCTGGGCCTTGTCGGACTCGACCTCCACGTGGGCGGAGGCCGGGCCCGCGGTGAGGAGGACGGCGGTGGCGGTCGCGGCGGTCACCAGGATCAGGCGGCGGGCGGTGCTGTGCGTGCTTGCGGCACGGAACATGGGTGTCTCGTCTCCAGGCATGGGGGAGCGCGGGGAGCCTCAACGGCGTTCCCGGCAAGGTCAGTTGGCGTGAGTGAGCCCTGCCTGGGGAGGGCCCCGCCGTACCACCACGTCCGCGAGTACCGCCCCTTTGAGGGGCGGACGTTCCAGCCAGGCGTGGACAAGGGCCGGCAGCCTGCCGTCCGGCGCCGCCGTCCGCTCGCCGAGCAGGGTCCACGCCATGTCGATGCGTGCGCGGGCCGTCTCGACGGCGGTCGCAAGTCCGCGCGCCAGAGACCAGCAGACGGTGTCCGCGCGGTGCAGGAGCACGGCGACGAGCACGGCAGCCGCCGCGTGCACGGCGGTCATCGCCGGCGAGCCGTGCGCCTGGTCGTGCCAGGCCGCGTGGGCGTCCATACCGTGATCCATGTCCGTGGGCATGGCCATGGACGCCGTACCGTCCGGGTGTTCCGCCATGAGCCACAGGTGCAGCCCCGCCTGCGCGGCACCGCACACCGCCACCACCGTGGCGAGCGAGCGGGGACGCCGCGTACCGACCAGACCGATCACGAAAAGCACCGCCGCCGCCCATCCGGACCGCCGCCACGGCATCGCCTCTTCGGCGACCAGATGGTGCGCGCTCACCCCGAGCACCGTCCCGACGAGAGCGAACATCGCCGCCCGCAGGACGGGCAGCGGCGCGTGGCGCGTCGTCGTACGGAGCTTGGTCATGGCCCGCCCATCATCGGGCATCGTCGGGTCCGCACGGAGGCCGGATCCCTAAAGAGGGGGCTCGTCCGGAATACCCGACCACGTCACGGTCCCCGTGCCGGCCACACCCTGCCTGACCGTGTGGGAACGCCACCGCAGAGGGCCCGGCAGGGGTGCGTTCCTTTCCTATTCGGTCCGCAGGGCGGTGGCGGTGCGGACCCTGGCGGCCCAACTCGCGGGCAGCAGTGCGCCCAGGACGGCGATGAGCAGGCCGCCCAGGACCAGCAGGGCCAGTTCGGCCGCGTGGTAGACGGCGACCACGGAGTCGGGGAGGTCGAGGCCGGCGCTGTGGCCCATGGCGGGGACGACCCAGCCGTGCAGGGCGACGCCCAGCGGAACTCCCAGGGCGCCGCCGGCCAGTCCGGTCACGACGACGGAGGTGACGACCATCGTGATCATCTGTCGGGGGGTCATGCCCAGGGCTTTGTGGATGCCGAGTTCCCGGACGCGTTCGCGCGTGTCGAGCACGACCGCGTTGAGCACACCCAGCGCGGCGACGGCGACGAGCATCAGCGTCAGGAGCGCGGACAGCGCGTTCAGGGTGACGACCATGTCGCTGCCGCCTTCGGCCTGGCCGGTCCGGGCGGTGACCCCCAGCGGTTTCAGGCCCTTGTTCAGCGCGTCGACGTAAGTGGCCACGTCGGTACCGGATTTCACCGCGATGTGTTGTGTGGTGTCCGTCAGGTCGGGGTGCGCGGGTGCGAGCGTCGCGGCGTCGGTGAACACCTGCATGCCGTCGTTGCGGGGGTCGAGGACCTCGCCGACGATCCGGACCGTGACGGCCTTGCCCAGGCCGTCGAGAGTGACGGTGCCCCCGATGTGCGTGCCGGCGGCGGTGAGGAAGGCGGTGGGCACCACGGCCTCGCCGGGCTCGGCGATCCACCGGCCGGAGACCATGACGTAGCCGCCCCAGGAGGCGTCGCCGGTGAAGGCGACGACCGTGGTGGTGCCCGCGACGCCGGGGACGGTGGCCCGAGTTGTCGCGGTGCTGTAGTAGGTCCCGGTCGCGGGCTGGGCGACGATCGCGGCGGCCACGGCGGCCGGATCGGGCTCAGGCCCCGTCGCGGCGATCGGACCGTCGGGGCCGGGTTCCGGCAGCGGTGCGGCGACGGTGACGTCGGCGGTGTCGTGGGCCTTGGCCTTCGTCACTTCGGCGAGCGATGCGCCCATGCCGACGGTGAAGGTGATGGCGGTGGCGCCGAACAGGACCGCCGTTCCCATGCTCAGCGCACGGGCAGGGCGGGCGAAGGGACGGGTCAGCCCCAGGGCGACCGGCCGGGACAGGGGGAGCCGTCCGGCAAGGCGCGCCGCCCACCGGCCGCGGTCCGTCCGCGCGGTGAGCCCGACGGCGAGCGCGTCGACCGTGCGCAGGCGTCCGGCCCTCCAGGCACTCGCCCACGCGGTCACCACGACCAGGCCGAGTACGCCGGTGATCACGGCCGCGTCGACCCAGGGGGCGACGGCCAGGGAGGTGGTGCCGTAGACGTCCTCGGTCTCGGACATCACCGGTACGGCCAGCAGGTGGCCCGCGAGGACACCGAGTGCCGTGCCGACCGTCGCCGGGATCAGGGCCTGGCCCACATGGGCGCGCACGACCTGCGCCGGGGTGAAGCCGACGGCCTTGAGGATGCCGATCCGGCGCAGCCCCGCACCCACCGTGCCGGCGACCACGTTGCCCACGACGAGGACCGACATGACCAGGCCCAGGACGCCGAACGCGAGGAGGAACGGTACGTACAGCGCGGTGTCGCGCTCGGCGGACGCCCTGACGGTCAGCCAGGACTGCGTCCCCGTCACCGCCTTGACTCCCGCTGTCACGGCCTTGCGGCCCGCCGAGACCTGTGCGGCCGTGCCGGCGGCGGTGAAGCGGTAGAGCATCTCGTAGCTGCCGGGGCGGTCGGGCGTGGTGAGCTCGGTGACCTGGGACGGTGTCACCCACGCGTCGGCGCTCCCGGTGACCGAGCGGGCCGCGCCGACCACCTTCAGGGTGGGGGCACCGGGCAGCCCGGGGAAGGCGAGTTGGAGACCGAGGGTCGGAAACAGCGAGGCGTCCGTGTTCAGCACGATCTCGCCGGGACGAGTGGCCCAGCGCCCGGCGGTCAGCGTGAGGTCGTCGACCGCTCCGTCGTGATCGGCACGGCCGACGACGGTCATCGGCCACGCATCCGCGCCGCCGTGGAGGCGTGGGACGACCGACACCGCGCGGAACGGGCCCGCCGCAGCCGCCACCCCGTCGGCGCGCCCGGTCGCCCTCACCTGCCCGGCGCCGGTACGGGCCGCGTCGAAGTCGACGGACAGGTGCGCGCCGTGCTGCCGGGCGAAGGCGTCGTCGAACGGCTCGCCGGAGACCACCAGCAGCGAGCCTCCCAGGACGGACGCGGCGACCGCCACCATCGCGGTCAGGCCGATCACCAGCGTCTGCACCCGGCGTCTTCCCACACCCGAGCGCACCACCCGGCCCAGCGCGCTCATCGAGCCACCTCCGCGCTGACGTCCTCGGCGATCCGGCCGTCGACGATCCGCACCGTGCGGTCGGTGCACGAGCGGGCCAGAGCGAGATCGTGCGTGACGACGACCAGGGTCTGGCCCTCGGCGTTGAGGTCCCTGAGCAGGCGGCTGACGTCCTGACCCGCGGCCGTGTCGAGCGCGCCGGTGGGTTCGTCGGCCAGGATCAGCGGCGGCCGGTTCATCAACGCCCTTGCCACCGCGACGCGTTGGCGTTCACCACCGGACAGCCGCCCCGGGTGGGCGCGGGCGTGCCGGCCGATGCCGAGGGTTTCGAGCAGTTCCGCGGCCCGCCGATGCGCGTCGCCCCGTGCTGTGCCGGCCAGCTGCGCGGGAAGCGCGACGTTGTCCGCGACGGTCAGGTCGTCGAGCAGGTTGAAGAACTGGAAGACCATGCCGATCCTGGACCGCCGGTAGCGGGCCGCCGCGGCCTCGCCCAACCGGTCGACCCGTACGCCGTCCACGGTGACGGTCCCCGTGTCCGGCCGGTCCAGGCCCGCGATCAGGTTGAGCAGCGTGGACTTGCCGCTCCCCGAGGGCCCGAGAATCGCGACGGCCTCACCGGGCCGCACGGTCAACGACGCCTCCCGCAGTGCGGGCGGTCCGTCGTCGTATCTGCGGCTCACGTCGCACAGTTCGATCACCGGCTCGGTCATGAGGGGCTCCTGGGGTCCACGCGTCTGGAGCCCCGGACGCTAGGCGGCCTCCCGCCCCGGCCACGTCCTTCGCCCGAGCCGTTTCCGGTCCTCCGACGGAACGAGGGGCCCGCGGGCGTCCTCCCTGAGAAGTAGTCGGCTGATGCAGGCGATGTGCGAGGAGTGATAGCTGAGACGGATCCCAGGAGAACGGCAGGACAGCGAGAATGTGCCGGTGACGAACGGGACGACTGCGGTGGACCGGCTGCGTGAGGCGGCCCGCCATGCGCTGCGCCCGACCGGACCGGCGCCGCAACTCACCCGGCGCAGATGGCAGTTCGACCTGGTCGTGGCGGTGGCCTTCGCCGTCAGCACCGTGTACTACGCCATCGACGTGACGGACAACCAGACACGCGAAGTCCTCCCCGGCGTGGGCAAGGCGATCCAACCGTCGGGACCGTATGCCGCGATGGCCCTGAGCGCCCTCGCGCTGGTCACCTCGGGTGCCCTGGCATGGCGCCGCCGCTACCCGCTCGCCGTGTTGTGCGCGGTGACCTGTCTCGCGCTGCTGACCCCGGAGGACGTTCAGCGACTGACCTTCTACCCCCTCGTCGTCGCCGTCTACAGCGCCGCGGCCTACAGCCCGTACCGGATTCCCACCCTGGCGGCCGTACCGACGGCGGTCCTCCTGATCTACACATCGGGTACCGATACCACCCACCTCTACCCGTACCAGCCGGGCATCGTCCCCAACGAGTACGTGGTCCTGTGGATCCTCGGGCCGCTGGCGATGGCCGCCAACGGCCTGCGCACCTGGCGGGTGCGTACCGACGAGGGCCGCGCGCGGCTGACCGCCGTGGAACGCGAGCAGGCGGAGTCGCTGCGTCGCGCCGTCGACGAGGAGCGCGCCAGAATCGCCCGCGAACTGCACGACGTCGTCACCCACAACGTCAGCGTCATGGTCATCCAGGCCGGCGCCGCCCGCAGGGTCATGAGAGCCGTCCCCGACGAGGCCGACGAGGCACTGCTCGCCGTCGAGGCGAGCGGGCGGGCCGCCATGACCGAACTGCGCCACGTCATGGGGCTGCTCACCATGGACAGCGGCGACCAGGACGCGACCCGCGCCGAGAACCTGACCCCACAGCCGGGTCTGGAGCAACTGGAGACACTCGTCGGGCGGGTCCGGGACGCCGGCCTTCCGGTCGACCTGAAGATCACCGGAGCGGCCCGCACCATGCCACCCGGCATCGGCCTCACCGCCTACCGCGTCGTCCAGGAGGCACTGACCAACACGGTCAAACACGCGTCCGGGGCACGCGCCGCCGTCTGCGTCGAATACGCCCCCGACCGGCTGCGGGTGGAGGTCTCCGACACCGGCGGCCCCCCGGGCCCGGGCGCGGCCACCGGGAACGGCCGCGGACTGCTCGGCCTGCGCGAGCGCCTCTCCGTCTACGACGGAACCCTGCACACCGGTCGGCGCCTCACCGGCGGCTACCGTGTCGAAGCTCTCATCCCCCTGGAGGCACCGTGACCGAGCCGCCGCTGCGCGTGGTGCTCGCCGACGACCAGACCCTGGTCCGCTCCGGATTCCGGATGATCCTGCGCTCCGGCGGCATCGAGGTGGTCGCCGAGGCCACCGACGGGTTCGAAGCCGTCGACGCGGTCCGCCGCACTCTGCCCGATGTGGTCCTGATGGACGTCCGGATGCCCGAGATGGACGGCCTGGAGGCGACCCGCCGCATTCTCACCGGCACTCCGGGCGAACCCCGCGTCATCATCCTGACCACCTTCGACCTCGACCAGTACGTCTACGCGGCACTCTCCGCCGGCGCCAGCGGCTTCCTCCTCAAGGACGTCACCCCCGAGCAGCTGATCTCCGCGGTCCTCACGATCCGCTCCGGCGACGCCCTGCTCGCACCGGCCGTCACCCGCCGCCTGGTGGAGAGATTCACGCACCAGGACGGCCATGACGGCCGGACCACCGCAATCCACCGCGACCTCGCCTCGCTCACCCCGCGCGAACGTGAAGTCCTGGGCCTGATGGCCCGAGGGCTGAGCAACGTCGAAGTCGCCGACCGCCTGCACCTGGCCGAGACGACCGTCAAGACCCACGTCTCCCGCATCCTCGCCAAGCTCCGACTGCGTGATCGCGTCCAGGCCGTCATCGCCGCCTACGAGACAGGGCTGGTCAGCGTGGGCAGGCAGGAGCCCGCAGTGCCATCCGCCGACCATCCGTGAACCGCCCCGCCGACGGACCGCGCCGCGTGGACACGCATGCGATTCGCCTTCAAGACCCCGCCACCCGCGCATGGGCGTCAGGACGATCGCTCCGGCCTGCTGTCCCCCACCGGGCGGCGGGACGAACCCCGTCGTACGGGCACCTGGCGAACGGGCTGTCTCAGGCCGCCGAGTTCCAGATGGATCTGCCAGGCGCGGGCCTGTGCCCGATCGGCGTGGGCAGGGTTCCAGAGACGTACCGTGTCGGTGCTCGTGACCTCGTGCGTCCGACCCGGGATGTCTCGCAACAGCCACCGGCCGCCGAGGCCGCGCACGGGCAGCCCGGTGAAGGTGCCGGCGGTGGTGTCCGCCTCCCAGACCAGTGCCTGGGCGAGGGGACCGGCGACGTCGTGGTCGAGCCAGCGCGCGCTGAACTGTTCACCGGTCAGCGCGGTGCCGGTGGCGAGGAGTTCGGCGAGGGCGCCACGCTCGCGTTCGGCCTGGGCGGCAAGGCGCGGGAGCCGTTGCCGCAGAGCGGTCAGCTCCAGGACGTATCTCCCGTTGAGGTGGCGCATCCCGTACGGCGTCACCGCCTCTCCCCGGTCGGTGCGGATCTCCACGCCGACGGAGCCGTCCGGGCGTACGGCCAGGTGGGCCGTGTGCTGGTCGAGGGCCAGCTCGCGGGCTCCTTCGGACAGGAACTCGTCGGCGATCGCGTCCAGGCCGGCGCGTGCCGCGGCGGCTGCCTCGGGCGGCAGTCCTGACAGTGCCCTGCGGTGCCGTCCCAGCCCGGGCATGCCGGCCGCGGCACTCAGGGCGGTGACTCCCGCCCGCGCCGGGAGAATGTCCCGGTCCTGAAGGCCCGGAAGCCGCCGGTCGAGGCCGCGGCCCAGGGCCTGTGCGGCCACCAGCTCGATGAGGGCCGGCTCTCCGGTGAGGCAGGCCGCCCAGGCGGCTCCGGCCGTGAGCTTCGCCTGGTCGAGGACGGGCGCCTGCCTGCCGAGTGTCGATTCGGTCATGTGGCCGGCGTAGCTCGTGTTCATGCGCAGCAGGGCGCTCACGACCTCGGGGGCGACCGGGAGCATCTCCAGCCGCTCACGGACCTGGCCGAGCCAGGACTGGGCCGGACGGAAGCTGTCGATGGTGAGGAGTGTCGCGAGCAGGTCCAGCACACCGGGTTCGAAGACCAGCGTGCCCAGCTCGGTCAATGCCCGGTCGCTGTAGGTGTCCCGGTCGGGGAGGAGCCGCGGCAGGCGCTTGAGGACCTCGCGGTCGTACGGCAGGTCCAGCAGGGCGGTGGCCTCCTCGACGGAGAGATGCCACTGACACTGCCGCGAGCGGGCCGAGCGGTGGTGGTCACGGGCGCTCAGCACGATGGAGCGCAACTGAGGCCGGTAGCGGGCCCATTCGGACGGTTCCTGTTCCCGTACGGCGGCGAGCGGCAGCCCCAGGGACCGGCACACCCGGGGGGACCAGTAGGCGAGAGCCAGCAGTTGTTCGGTCTCGTCGGGGGACCAGCCGCACGTGTGCCGCGTCAGCGCGGCCTCCATGCAGATGTCCCCGGTGCCGTGCGGGTCGCTCAGCAGCGCCAGTCCCAGCCGTCGGCGGTCCCGGGGTTCGAGGGAGTCGACGAGACGGTGGCTGTGGCTCCACTGGGAGGGATCGGCCGGGACGAGGACGATGCCGCGCCGGATCTCCTCGTCCGGCGTCGGATGCCGTCCGAGGTCGCGGTGGCGCGCACGGGCCGCGGCTCTTCTCAGCGCTGGGGGCAGCGGCGGCACCACGGCGTCGCTCCGGGTCCGGTGGGGGAACGACCGGTCTCTCGCCCACCATGGCCACATAGGCCCCACCTCCGTCGGTGCCATTCCCCGCCCGGTGCCGAAAATATCCTCGTCGGCTGCCCGTCCTTGTGGCCAACTTCCTTGAACAGCAAGCTGGTTGAAGTGACGTGGATCCCGGCCGACCGGTGACTTGCCCGCTTCCGGGCCGTATGACGGCCGCACGCCGACACCAGGTCTGGTCTGTTTCGACCCGGCGCATCACCTGGTGGGCCCGGCTCAGCGGCTGGTGGGTTCGGCTCAGCGGTTGGTGAGCCAGGCTCAGCGGCTGGAAGACGTGCCCTTTCCTTCCCGGGCGAGCATGCCGAGCAGGATGACATCGAGGGCGCCGTCGAGGCGGTCGCGCAGGTCGAACGGCGCGGGCTCCGCCCGGATCCAGCGCAGGATCGTGGAGAAATAGCAGGCGGCCAGCATGGCGCCGACCTGTTCGGCGTCGACGCCTGTCCGGAGCTCTCCGCGCTGCCGCCCCTGCTCGACGATCCTCGCCAGTTCGATTTCGAGGGACGGGTCGTGCAGGAGGCTGCCGACCCGGGCCGCGGCGTCCATCAGGATTTTGGTCTCCGCCCGGGAGGCGATGTTGAGCTCGGCCATCTCCCGGAGGTAGCGGCGCAGCCGGTCGCCGACCGACAGGTCCTGCGCCGGGGACGGGCCGAGTATCTCCGCGACGCGCGCCCGGCGGCGGGCGCCCCACTCCTCCAGGAAGCCGACCTTCTGGGAGAAGTGGTTGAAGACCGTGGCCCGGGCGACGTCGGCGGTCTCCGCGATCTGCTCCATGGTCGTCGTCTCGTAGCCCTGGGAGACGAACAGGTCCAGCGCGGCGGCGTAGAGCTGGTCGCGCACCTGCCGGCGCTTGCGCTCGCGACGTCCGGTGGGCGGAGCGTCCGCCGCGGGTGTGGCTCCCGCCTCCGGGATCTTCATGGCGCTCAGTACAGCACAGGCGTCCAGAAGTCTTGACCGCCGGCGCCCCCATACTTAGATTGCAGTCCATTGATGGACTCCAGTCCATTAATTTCCGGTCCATTGACGGACTCGAACTGGAGGCAACGTGGCTTCCCTGGTTTCTCCCGTGCGCCCGGTCGACCTGGGCCGTGGCTGTCATGCGTGGATCCCGAGCGCCGGCGGCTGGGGCATGAGCAACGCCGGGCTGGTCACCGGCCGGGGCGAGTCCCTGCTCGTCGACACCCTCTTCGACCTGCCTCTGACCCGGGCCATGCTGGACGGACTGGCACCGCTGACCGGCACCGCGCCCATTTCGACCGTGGTCAACACCCACGGCAACGGCGACCACTGGTTCGGCAACCAGCTCGTGGCCGACGCCGAGATCATCGCGGCCCGCGGATCCCTGACCGACATGCGGCAGGCGGGCCCGGACGAGGTGCGGGCGCTGCTGGCCGAGGACAGCGACGCCGGACGGTACGCCCGCCGGATCTTCGGCCGCTTCGACCATCGCGATGTCCAACCCGTCCTCCCGAACCGGGTGTTCGACGGCGAGACGGTCCTGGACATCGGGGGGACGGAGGTCCGGCTGATCGACGCGGGCCCCGCGCACAGCGCCGGAGACACGATCGTCCACGTCCCGAGCGCCCGGACCGTCTACACCGGTGACATCGTCTTCGCCGGCTCCACCCCCCTCGTCTGGCACGGCCCCTTTGCGTGCGGCCTGGCAGCCTGCGACCTGTTGCTGAGCCTCGACGTGGACACCCTCGTGCCGGGACACGGCCCGGTCACCACCAAGAAGGCCGTCCGGACCGTCCGCGACTACCTGTCGTACGTCCATGAAGAGGCCACCGCCCGGTTCACCGCCGGGATGCCGGCCGCGGACGCGGCACAGGACATCCGCCTCGGTCCCTTCGCCGGCCTGGAGGAGAGCGAACGCCTCGCGGTCAACGTCTACACCGTCTACCGCGAACTCGACCCCGTCCTGCCCCCGCTCGACGGCCCCCAGCTCTTCGGCCGCATGGCCTGCCTCGCCTGTCCCTGAGCCGCGTCCGTCCCGCTCGCTCGGCCTTCCGCCTCCGCAGCCGCACCCACCAAGGAGGAGACATGGTCTCCAGCCCCGCCTACGACCCACCCGCCGCACCCTCCGACCCACCCGCCGCCCCGTCCGGCACGCCGGCCGTCCCGCACCCGGGCACCATCGTCGCCGGATGCCTGGCGGTCTGCCTCGCCCAGATCGGCCTCGTCCTGCCCGCCGCGATCAACGGCGTCATCCAGCGCTCCCTGGGGACCTCCGGCGCGGAACTCACCTGGATCACCGACGCGTTCCTCGTCCCCGCCGCGGTCCTGGCACTGACCTTCGGTGTCGTGGGCGACCTGTACGGCCGTAAGAAACTCCTGGTGGGCGGCTCCCTCCTGGCAGCGGTCGGCTATCTGGTCTCCGCCACCTCCGACTCACCGGCACAGCTGATCACCGGGCAGGCGCTGTCCGGCATCGGCGCCGCGGCCCTCTTCCCGGCCTCCCTCGCCGTGATCACCGCCGGGACCCCGACGCCGGCGGCCCGCGCCCGGGGACTCGCCTCCTGGACCACCGCACTGTCCCTGGGCGCCCTCATCGCTCCGCTGCTGTCCGGCGCGGTCGTCGAACACGCCTCCTTCCACTGGGCGTTCGCGGCCGCGGGCGTCCTGGCGATCGTCACCGCGGCCGTGGCCTGGCGGCTGGCCGCGGAATCGAGCGCACCCGAAGGCCGCTCACTGGACTGGCCGGGGCAGATCACCATCGCCCTCGCCCTGCTGGCCCTGCTCTACGGCATCATCCAGGGCCCCACCGACGGCTGGGGGTCGGTGACGGTCGTCGGCTCCTTCGTCGTCGCCGCGGTGATGCTGGGGGCGTTCATTGCGGCCGAGTCGCGCGGCAAGTCACCGATGCTGCGCCTGGAACTGTTCCGCAATCCCGCGTTCTCGGCCTCGGCCGCCATGGCGGTGATCGGCATGTTCGGTTTCCTGGGCGGCGCGTACGACCTGAGCATCCGGCTCGGTGTCATCCAGCACCAGAGCCCGCTGCGGGTCGCGGTGTCGTTCCTGATCATCCAGGCCGTCACCCCGCTCATCTGGCCACTGCTGGTCCGCCTGCTCCAACGGGTGGGCCCGGGCCCGATGCTGGTCACCGGCTTCGTCTCGCTGGCCGCGGCCCAACTGTGGCTGCGCGCGGTGCCGGTGCACGAGACCGGGATCCCCGCCCTGCTGGGGCCGCTCGTGCTCAGCGGCGTCGGCTTCGGACTCGTCGTCGCCGCCATCACCGCCGCCGCCGTCAACGCCGTACCACTCCACCTCACCGGCATGGCCGCCGCGACCACCAGCCTGGTCCGCGACCTCGGCCAGACCCTCGGTCCCGCGGTCGTCGGCGCCGTCGCCCTCGCCAGGCTCGCCAACGACGGTGACACCCGATGACCGCCCCCACCCCCCTCTACCGCGACCCCACCGCCCCCGTCGACACCCGCGTCCGCGACCTCCTCACCCGGATGACCCTGCGCGAGAAGGTCGGTCAGCTCAACCAGCGGATGTACGGCTGGGACGCCTACCGCCGCACTCCTCAGGGCTACGAACTCACCGACGCCCTCCGCGCCGAGACCGCCCGCTTCGCCGGACTCGGCGCGCTCTACGGCCTGTTCCGCGCCGACGCCTGGTCCGGCGTCGACCACTCGAACGGACCCGGGGCCCAAGACAGCGCCGCCCTGGCCGAGTTGGTGCAGCGCCATGTGATCGACAGCAGCCGGCTCGGCATCCCGGCCCTCTTCGCCGAGGAGGTGCCGCACGGCCACATGGCACTGGACGGCACGGTCCTCCCGGTCAACCTGGCCGTCGGCGCCACCTGGGACCCCGACCTGTACGAGCGCGCCGCCGCCCACGCCGCCGCCGAACTCCGCGCCCGTGGCGCCCACCTGGCCCTCGTCTCCGCCC
>NZ_JAWOAI010000066.1:0-27869 GCF_033194735.1 Streptomyces sp. W16 | reverse complement strand
CGATGGGCCTGCGCAACGCGGTGGTCCGCAAGCTCAAGGTCACCGACTTCTCCACCACCACGGTCCTGACGATGACCCTGACCGGTCTGGTCGCCGACTCGGTCGCGGGCCACGGCCGGGGCCCCGGCACCTTCCGCCGCCTCTCGGCGGCCGTGGCGATGGCGGTCGGCGCGTTTCTCGGCGCGTGGCTGGTCCTGCACCACGACCTGCGCTATCCGCTTCTGCTCTCGGCCCTGGCCGCCGGGGTGTTCGCCGCGATCGCATCTGGAAGGGAGTAGCCCAAAGCCCGCCCAAGAAGGCAGAATTCGTGCGTCTGAGTCCCACGATCAAGAGGATCGATCACACATGATCACGCTCACGAAGGAAGACGGTCCGGCGGATCTGGACGGAGTGACCCATCTGGAGATCGGGGCGTCCTGGGACCCCACCGTCGGCAGCAGCGGCGGCATCATCGGGAAGCTGCGCCAGAAGGCCGGTACGGACCTCGACCTCATCGCCATCGCGCTCCAGGGCGTGGAGCCGGTGCGGCTCGCCGGCCTCGACTCCCTCGACCCGCTGGGCAACGGCTCGCTGGTGCACAGCGGCGACAACCAGACCGGCAAGGGCTCCGGCGACGACGAGACGGTCACCGTCGACCTCGGCAAGATTCCGGCCGCCATCACGTCGATAGTCTTCATCGCCGCCGCCTACAAGAAGGGCAGTTCCTTCCAGAAGGCACGGAACATCGCTTTCAAGGTGTACGACGCGACCGGCGGCAGCACCCAGCAGGTCGCCGAGATCTGGCCCAACCTGCTGAGCGCCGACAACGGCTGCGCGGTCGCCAAGGCGGTCCGGGAAGGCGCCAGTTGGAAGCTCCAGGTCATCAACGAGACCGGGAAGATCAAGCAGGGGGACGAGCGGGAGCTCATGAAGTTCGCGGTACGGAAGTAAGCACAGCGGTGATGGAGGACGGGCCGGCGGCGCCGGGAGGCCGCCGGCCCGAGCTTCTCAACCGGCGGTCACCTGAAGCTCCTTGACGCCGTTGATCCAGGCGGAGCGCAGCCGGCGTGGGTCGCCCGTCAGGGTCAGGTCGGGCATCGCGTCGGCGATCGCGTTGAAGATCAGGTCGATTTCGAGGACCGCGAGGGACTTGCCGAGGCAGTAGTGTGGGCCCCCGCCGCCGAAGCCCAGATGCGGGTTCGGATCGCGCATGACGTCGAAGACGTCCGGGTTCTCGAAGACTTCGGGGTCGTGGTTGGCCGAGGCGTAGAAGATGCCGACCCGGTCGCCCTTCCGGATCAACTTGCCGCCGAGTTCGGTGTCTTGAGTCGCCGTCCGCTGGAAGGCGTTGACCGGGGTGGCCCAGCGGACGATCTCCTCGGCGGCGGTCGAGGGACGCTCGCTCTTGTACAGCTCCCACTGCTCGGGGTGGGTGAGGAGGGCGTGCATGCCGTGGGTGATGGCGTTGCGGGTCGTCTCGTTCCCGGCGACCGACAGCATGAGCACGAAGAAGCCGAACTCGTCGGAGTTCAGGTTGCCTTCGTCCTCGGCGGCGACCAGGGTGCTGACGATGTCGTGGGCCGGGCACTGCTTGCGCTCGGCGGCCATTCCCATGGCGTAGGCGATGAGTTCGGCGGCGGACTCGGCGCCGACCTGCTCCGTGATGGCGTACTCGGGATCGTCGTACGCGATCATCTTGTTGGACCACTCGAAGATCTTGACGCGGTCGTCCTGCGGGATGCCGATGAGTTCGGCGATGGCCTGGAGGGGCAGTTCGCAGGCGACCTCGGTGACGAAGTCGAAGGGGCCGGAGTGGGTGCGGGCGTTCGCCACGATCGACTGGGCCCGGTCGCGCAGGCGTTCCTCCAGGGCGCGGATCGCCCGTGGGGTGAAGCCGCGTTGGACGATCTGGCGGACGCGGGTGTGCTCGGGCGGGTCCATGTTGAGCAGGATCAGCCGCTGGGCGTCGAGCGAGGCGCGGTCCATGTGCTCGCCGAAGCGGATGATCGCCGTGTTGAGGGTCGAGGAGAAGATCTCCGGGTGGGTGGAGACGTACCGGACGTCGGCGTGCCGGGTCACGGCCCAGTAGCCCTCGTCCTGGAACCCCGCGATGTTGACGGGCTGCGGGATCCAGCGCACCGGCTCGGCCGCGCGCAGTTCGGCGAACTCCGGTAGGGGCACGCGCTGGTGGAGCAGGTCCGGGTCGGTGAAGTCGAACCCGTCGGGGAGAGCTGGACAGGGCATGGGCACTCCAGCCGTTATCTGACGGTCCATCAGGAACATGGGAATGCCCGTGAAGGTAATAACGGGTTCTACAAGTCGCAAGAGGCACGGCAAGCCGAATTCCCTGCACGACCCTTGCGGTTGTGTACGGCCTGTCAGCAGACTGCACACAGAACTAGAACGCGTACTAGTTCTGCGTGGCGGGTGGCCGGGACGCCCGCGCCGCGCGGTGGACGAGGAGAGGACGTGTCCCATGGCCGCGGAACCCGTCATCGTGGAAGCCGTACGCACTCCCATCGGCAAGCGCGGCGGCGCGCTCGCCAATCTGCATCCCGCCTACCTGCTGGGCGAGACCTACCGTGAACTCCTCGGCCGCACCGGCATTCACGCCGACTGCGTCGAGCAGATCGTCGGCGGCACGGTGACCCACGCCGGCGAGCAGTCCATGAACCCCGCGCGCAACGCCTGGCTCGCCATGGGCCTGCCGTACGAGACGGCGGCGACCACGGTCGACTGTCAGTGCGGCTCCTCGCAGCAGGCCTCGCACATGACCGCCAACCTGATCGCGGCGGGCGTCATCGACGTCGGGATCAGCTGCGGTGTCGAGGCGATGTCGAGGGTGCCACTGGGGTCGGGGTCCAAGCACGGGCCGGGGAAGCCGTTCCCGGACGAGTGGAACGTGGACCTGCCCAACCAGTTCGAGGCCGCCGAACGCATCGCCCGCAACCGGAAGTTGACCCGCGAGAACGTCGACTCGCTCGGCCTTATCTCGCAGGAGCGGGCGGCGATCGCCTGGTCCGAGGAGCGGTTCAAGAAGGAGACGTTCGCCGTCCAGGTGCCGACGACGGAGGACGAACAGCGCGCGGGCCACGGCATGTGGCGGCTCGTCGACCGCGACGAGGGACTGCGCGACACGTCGATGGAGGCGCTGGCGAGGTTGAAGCCGGTCATGCCGACGGCCGTCCACACGGCGGGCAACTCGTCCCAGATCAGCGACGGCGCCTCGGCGATCATGTGGGCGTCGAAGCGGATGGCGCGGGCGCTGAAGTTGCGGCCCCGGGCGCGGATAGTGGCTCAGGCGCTGGTTGGATCGGATCCGCACTTCCACCTCGACGGCCCGATCGACGCGACGCGAGCCGTGCTCGGCAAGGCGGGCATGACGCTCAAGGACATCGACATCGTCGAGATCAACGAGGCCTTCGCGTCAGTGGTGTTGAGCTGGGCGCAGGTCTTCGGGCAGGACCTGGAGAAGGTCAACGTGAACGGCGGTGCGATCGCCCTCGGGCATCCGGTCGGGGCGACCGGCGCCCGGCTGATCACCACCGCGCTGCATGAACTGGAGCGCGCCGACAAGGAGTTCGCGCTGATCACGATGTGCGCGGGCGGGGCGCTGGCCACGGGCACGATCATTCAGCGACTCTGAACCACCGGAGTCAGGCCGTCCGCCGCGAAAGCCTTTGCGCGGCGGGCGGCCTGACCGTGTGTCATTTCGCGGCCACGAGCATGCGGGCCGGTTCCAGCATCGCCTCGGGCAGGTCCTCCCAGTCCACAAGCGGGGAGTAGAAGTCCGAGGGCTTGAACTTGGCGGCGGCTACGGCATCGAGGGCCGCGGAGACGTTCGAGGCACTGTTGTAGCGCGCGAGGCGCACGGTGATGCCTTTCATGAACACGGGGAACGCGGGAAACGGTATCTCGCCGGTCAGACCACCCATGCTCTCGAAGAAGCCCTCCCCCGCGAGCAGGTCGAGCCCGCGGTGGAACCACTCGACCCTCGCAGACGCCTCGATCGCCAGGTCGAACAGGCCACCCTCGCCATCGGCCGGGGGCTCGGCCGCGGTCTCCGCTCCGTACTGCTCGGCGAGGGCCCGGTTGGCGGGGTCGGGATCGACGTAGAGGACGTGTTCGGCGCCGTAGGCGAAGGCCAGGGCGGTCTGGAAGAGGCCCGTGATTCCCGGGGCGAGCAAGAGGACCCGCCTGCGTCCGCCGTCTACGATGTGGCGACGGGCCAGTTCCTCGGTGGCGCCGGCGATGTCGCCGAGGGTCACGCAGTCGAGGGGGTCGATCCCGGCGGGGATGCGGTGCAGCATCTGGTCGGCGTAGGGGACGCGCACGAGGTCGTCGAAGAGACCGCCCCACGCTCCGTTCACCGCCACGCCGAAGGTGGCGCCGTGGGGCGTGGTGGCGCACTGGCCGCTCCAGCCGCGCCGGCACGGCTCGCACTGCCCGCAGGACACCTCGGGCGACACGACCACCAGGTCTCCGACCGCTACGCCGGTGACCGTGTCCCCAATGGCGACGACCTCGGCGACCGCGTTGTGCCCGAAGGCGTATCCGGGCGGTATGGGCAGCCGGCCGTGCAGGATCGGCACGTCCAGCGGACAGCGGGCGGCGATCACCGGCCGTACCAGCGCGTCGGTGTCGCCGGTCAGCACCGGTGCGGGCACTTCACGCCACTCAAGCCGGCGGGGCTCGACGAACCAGAGGGACCGCATCGAATCAGTCATGAGCAGATCCTATACCTGGAGCCATAGAAGATTGAGTGCCATGGGTCACATTGGAAACCGTTTACGGCGACCAATCAGCCCTCTTCGCCCACTCCCGAAGGAATGAGCTATAGTCTTGGCTATAGAACGCGAGGAGGTTGATGTGCCCAGCAAGCCACGGACCGATGTACGCCGCCGGATGCTGTTCGCCGGGTTCGAGACCGTGCAGGAGAACGGTGTCGACGCGACGTCGCTGACGGAGGTCGCCGACCGGGCCCAGGCGCCGCGCGGTTCGATCTACCACCACTTCCCCGGCGGCAAGGCCGAGCTGCTGCGTGACGCGATCCGCCTGGCCGGGACGCTGCGCAGCAAGCAGATCGCGGCCCTCGTGGCCGACGACGACCCGACCCGGATCGTCGACGAGATCATCGACATGTTCCGGGAGCAGCTGCGGGCCAGTGACTACCGCGCCGGATGCCCCGTCGCCGCGAGCGTGATGCACGGCGACAACTACCCCGAGGCGATGACCGCCGCCGGTGAATCGTTCTCCTCCTGGGAAGAGCTGATCACCCAGGGCCTGTGGCAGCGCGGACTGACGATGGAACACGCCCAGTCGCTGGCCACGATGGTCCTCACCTCCATCGAAGGCGCGCTGCTGCTGGCCAAGGCCCAGCGGAACACCCGGGCGCTGGACCGCATCCAGCCCGAACTGACCAAGGCGATCACCGCGGCGGTGCAGGGGTGACGACGACTGACGTGTCCGGTGTGTGCGACGACCGTTTCGCCGGCCTGCGCGCGCTGTTCGCGAAGAACATCGACGCGGGCGACGAGCTGGGCGGATCGCTCGTGGTCGACGTCGGCGGTGCGCCGCTGGTCGACATCTGGGGCGGCTGGGCGGACCGGCAGCGGACCAGGCCGTGGCAGCGGGACACGCTCACCAACGTCTGGTCGTGCACGAAGACGGTGACCGCGCTGGCGGCGCTGCTGCTGATCGAGCGTGGTCTCCTCGATATCGACGCCCAAGTGGCGCGGTACTGGCCGGAGTTCGCCGCCGCGGGCAAGGAAGACGTGCGAGTGAGGCACGTGTTGTCCCACACCTCAGGCGTCCCGGCATGGGAGCAGCCGATAACGATCGAGGACGTCTACGACACCCAGGGCGCGGCGGCCCGACTCGCCGCACAAGCCCCGTGGTGGACGCCCGGCACCGCGTCCGGGTATCACGTGCTCAACTACGGGCATCTGGTGGGCGAGTTGATCCGGCGGGTGGACGGCCGCACCCTCGGCCGGTTCGTCGCCGAGGAGATCACGGGTCCGCTGGGCGCCGACTTCCACATCGGCCTGCCGGACAGCGAAGCCGACCGGGTCGCCGATGTCGTTCCGCCCCAGGGCGCGTCGCTCGATCCTTCCGCGCCCGACCCGGACCACATCAGGTTGCGAACCTTCACAGGACCGTTGGTCGGCCCACGTGAATCGCTGACACCCGAGTGGCGTCGCGCCGAGGTCGGCGCGGCCAACGGCCAGGGCAACGCCCGCTCACTCGCCAGGATCCAGTCCGTCGTCGCCTGTGGCGGTGCGGTCGACGGGGTGCGGTTGCTGTCGCCGGAGACGATCGCCCTCATCTTCCGGCCGCAGTCCGACGGCCCGGATCTGGTACTCGGCGCGCACCTGCGCTTCGGCATCGGCTACGGCCTGCCGTCACCCTCCGTTCCGTACATCCCGCAAGGACGCGTCTGCTTCTGGCCCGGGTTCGGCGGATCGATCGTCGTGGCCGACACCGAACGCCGGACCACGATCTCCTACGTCATGAACAAGATGGGTGCCGGGCTGCTGGGCAGCGACCGCACGATCGCCTACGTCAACGAGGTCTACGCCGCCCTGAACTGACTGCATGTCAGCGACCAGCCACCTCCCGTGAACCCCCGGAGGCATGTCCATGAGTTTCGCCGGCCCCTTCCCCGACGTGCGGATCCCCGATGCCGGGCTGCACGAGTTCCTGTTCGCCGATGTGAGCCCCGCGGACCGGCACCGGGTCGCCCTGACGGCGGCGGAATCGGGCGAGCAACTGACCTACGCGGCGCTGGTCGCGGGCATCGACGCCTTCGCCCGCGAGCTGGCAGCCGCCGGTGTGGGAGCGGGCGATGTGGTGGCTCTGCTGCATCCGAACGCTCCGGCGTTCGCGGTCGCGTTCCACGGCATCATCCGGTCGGGCGCGATCGTGACCACGATCAACGTGATGGCCACCGGCCCGGAGATCGCCAAGCAACTCACCGCGGCCAAGGCCGTGTTGCTGGTGACCGCGCGCGCCTTCCTCCCGCAGGCCGAGGAGGCCGTCCACAGCGCGGGACTCGACAAGGCGGCGATCCTGCTCCTGGACGGCGAACGGGCCGCACACGACCACTCCGGCCACCGGATTCCGCTGGCCACCCGACTCCAACCCGCGGAGCGCATGGCCGTGTTGCCGTTCAGTTCGGGCACCACCAGTGAACCGAAGGGGGTGATGCTCACCCACCGGAACCTGGTCGCGAACGTCACGCAGATCGCACCCCTTCTGGACCTCCGCGCCGACGACGTCGTGCTGGCGGTACTGCCGTTCTTCCACATCTACGGCATGACGGTGCTGATGAACTCCGCGCTCGCGGCCCGGAGTCGGATAGTGACCATGACGCGGTTCGACCTGACCGGGTTTCTGGAGACCGTCCAACGCCACCGTGTCACCTACGTGTTCATCGCGCCCCCGGTGGCGGTGGCCCTGGCCAAACACCCGCTGGTCGACGACTACGACCTGTCGTCGCTGCGGATGCTGGTGAGCGGCGCGGCCCCACTGGAGGAGGAGTTGGGCGCGGCCGTGTCGAAGCGTTTGTCGGTGCCGGTCGTGCAGGGCTTCGGGATGACGGAACTGAGCCCCGTCAGCCACCTGGTGCCGACCGCCGACGGCGGTGTCTCCATCGCCGGCCGGCGTGCGCCGATCGCGGCGAGCGGCTGGCCGGTGCCCAACACCGTCAACAAGCTCGTCAATCCCGCGACCGGTGCCGAGATCGGCGTACCCGCGGACGGTCTGAGCGAGCCGGGCGAACTCTGGGTGCGGGGCCCGAACGTGATGGCCGGCTATCTGGGCAACGCCGACGCGACCGCCGCGACCGTGGACGCGGACGGGTTCCTGCACACCGGAGACCTGGCCAGGGTGGACTCCACCGGATGCGTCTACATCGTCGACCGCATCAAGGAGCTCATCAAGTACAAGGGCTACCAGGTTCCCCCGGCCGAACTGGAAGCACTGCTGCTCACGCACCCGGCCATCGCCGACGCCGCTGTCATCGGCATCACCGACGCCGACGGCGAGGAGATCCCGAAGGCGTTCGTGGTCAGCGCCGACGAGACGCTGACCGCCGACGAGGTGATGACGTTCGTCGCGGCGCGGGTCGCACCGTACAAGAAGGTGCGAGCGGTCGAGTTCCTGACCGCGATACCCAAATCCCCGGCCGGGAAGATCCTGCGCAAGAACCTCCGAAATCCGAATGGATGACAACAATGAGTAATCACTCGCAGTTCGATGTGCACGTGGTGTCGCCGTCCTACTGGAAGGTGACCTTCGAGAACGCCCCGATGAACCTCATCGATCTCGACACCATCGAGCAGATCGCCGATCTGGTGACGCGTATCGAGCAGGACCCCGATCTGAACGTCGTGGTCTTCCAGAGCGCCAACCCGGACTTCTTCATGGCGCACCTCGACCTTCTGCTGGACAACAAGCGCGCCGCCGCGATGCCGGCCGGCCCCAGCGGGCTCCCCCTCGTCTCGGACAACCTGCTGCGGCTGAGCAAGGTCCCGGCCGTCACGATCTCGGCGATCAACGGCCGGGTCCGGGGCGCGGGAAGCGAGTTCGTCCTGAGCACCGACATCCGCTTCGCGGGCCCGGGCGCCGTCCTGGGCCAGCCGGAGATCGGCATCGGCGCCGTGCCCGGCGGCAACCCGATGGGCCGTCTTGCCGAACTGGTGGGCAGGGGCCGCGCGATGGAGATCATTCTCGGAGGCGACGACTTCCCGGCCCAGCTCGCGGCCGAGTACGGCTACGTCAACCGCGTTCTGCCCGAAGGCGAGTTGGACGATTTCGTCGATACGTTCGCCCGCCGCATCGCCGGTTTCGAGAAGCCCGCGGTCTCCGGCGCGAAGGAGTTCGTCGACGCGGCCACCACGATCCCGGCGAGCGACTACGCGGCCTCCCTGGACGCGTTCCGGCGCACGGCGAGTCGTCCGGAGAGCGCGGATCGCGTACGCAGCCTCTTCGCGCGCGGCTTCCAGCAGCCCCAGGGCATCGAACTCGATCTGGGCAGGCACATCGCCGAGAAGGCCTGAACCTGCCCTAGGTCAAGTCCTGTTCGGCAGGGGTCAGTTGCGGGGTCAGTTGCTCCACCGCGCAGGCGCGGAAGGCCGCGAGCAGGGGGCGGTTCTCCTCGCCTGCGCGCATGGCCAGGACGACCGGGATGGGGTCCACGCCCTCCAGCGGGACCGTGGTCAGATCGTGCCGCAGGCCCTTCATGACGGCGCCCACCGGAACTAGCGCGACCGCCTCGCCCGCGGCGATGACTTCGAGCTTGTCCTCCAGATTCTCGACCAGCGGACCGTCCGGCACCCGCCGGCCGTCCGGGCGGGGGTCGAGGCGCCAGAACGCGTTGAACTCCGGGTCGGGGAAACGGGGTACGGGCTCGTCGGCGATGTCGTCGAGGGTGACGTACTCCTTGCCGGCCAGCCGGTGGCCGACCGGGATCAGCAGCACCCGGGGCTCTTCGTAGAGGACGGTCACGCTCAACCCATCGGTGGGGAACGGGAGTCGGCCCACCACCGCGTCGACCCGATGTTCCAGCAGGGCGGACGGCATCTCGCCCCAGCCGAGAAAACAATGATGCACATCGGCCTCCGGGCAGCGTCCGCGCAGGGCGCGCACCGCCGGGGTGACGATGAGCCCGGTCATGTACCCGACGACGACACGGCTCGGCCGCCCGGCCGCCCGTGCCACGGCGGTCGCCTCCGCCGCCGACCGCAACAGCGCCTCGGCCCGGGGCAGGAACGCCGCGCCCGCTTCGGTGAGTTGAGTGCCCTGCGTGGTCCGGTCGAAGAGCCGCACACCCAACTCGCCCTCCAGGCGCCGGACATGACGGCTCAGGGACGGCTGCGCGAGATGCAGGACGGCCGCCGCCCGGCCGAAGTGCAGTTCCTCGGCGACGACGGTGAAGTAGCGGACGAGGCGCAGGTCCAGGTCACTCATACATCGACTGTACGACGGTACGAGCTGCACTGATACCGGAAGTGAATCACGTCTTCCGGAGTCGGTCTTGGACGGGCGCGGCCGGGCGGGCGCAGGCTGGAAGCACACCACTTCCCGACCCACCTGGGGTGATTTCGTCATGCGTGTTTTCGTCACCGGCGCGACCGGATTCGTGGGCGGCGCGGTCGTCCGCGAACTGCTCGACTCGGGACACCAGGTCCTCGGCCTGGCCCGCTCCGACACCTCGGCGGAACGGCTGGCCGCGACCGGAGCGGAGGTCCACCGGGGTTCGCTGGAGGACCTCGACGCACTCCGCGCGGGCGCGTCCGCCTCCGACGGCGTGATCCACACCGGTTTCATCCACGACTTCTCGAACTACGGCCCGTGCGTCGCAACGGACTTGAGCGCGGTGGAAGCGCTGATCGAGACCCTCGCCGGTTCGGATCGACCCCTCGTCATCAGCTCGGTGATGAGCCACGGCCGCACCGAGGACGAGATACCCGACCTCACCACCCACCCCGAAATGCCGCGCCTCGCAGCCGAGTTGGCGACCCTGGCGGCAGCGGAGCGAGGCGTGCGCACGTCGGCGATACGGCTGCCGCAGGTGCACGGCGAGGGCGATCACGCCTTCGTCCCCGCCCTCATCGACATCGCCCGCGCCAAGGGTGTCTCCGCCTACCCCGGCGCCGGAACCAACCGCTGGGCCGCCGTGCATCGCGAGGACGCCGCGCTGCTCTACCGATTGGCCCTGGAGAACGCCCCGGCGGGTTCAGTCCTGCACGCGGTCGCCGACGAGGGCGTACCGGTACGGGAGATCGCCGAAGTCATCGGCAAGCGGCTGGACCTACCGGTGACGAGCCTGCCGGTCGAGGAGGCCGGGGCCCACTTCGGCTGGCTGGGCCACTTCGTCTCGCCCGACCTCACGGGAACGAGCACGCTCACGCAGAAGCGGTTCGGATGGACACCGGCCCGGATCGGCCTGCTGGCCGACCTGGACCACGACTACTACTTCAACCAACCGTCGTAGCGGTCCAGTTGACGAAGGTGGTGAAGGCGGCGGGGTCGAGGGTGAGGATCGGCCCCGCCGGGGTCTTGGAGTCGCGGATGGCGAGGGTGGTGGGGGTTGTGGGGCAGGTGGTTTCGGCGATCTCTACACAATCGCCGCCCTGGTCACTGCTGTAGCTGGACTTCCGCCACTGAGTCCCCGTCGGCATCGCGTTGTTCCCCATAACGTTCCTCCATCACGCGCCGGATCAGCGCCGCCGAGTCCCTGAGGGAGAGGGCGGCAGCCTGGAGGTGATCGTAACGCAGCGAACAATCCTTGACGGTCTCCGGGTTGGCAGTCGGATGCCCGCTTCCGTAGCTCTCCGTGTAGACGATGGACGGGTCATTCGCGAAGCGGTAGACGTTGAATGAGCCTGTCAGTCCAGCGTGCGTTCCCGCCGAGAACGGCAGGATCTGGATGTTGACCCGGGGATTGTTCTCATAGGCCAACAGGCGGGCCAGTTGGTTCCTCATCGTCTTCTGGCCACCGATCTCCAGATACAACGCGGCCTCGCTGAGGATCACCCAGAAGACCGGCGGCTCCTCCTTCGCGAAGATGCGCTGACGGCCGACTCGTACAGCGGTCCGGTCGTCCAGGTTGCTCTGGTCCAGCGTGCCGAGTACCGCGCGGGCGTACTCCTCGGTCTGGAGGAGACCGTGGATCATCAGCGACTCGAAGGAGCAGATCTCGACGGCCCGCGCCTCCAGCTCACCCACCTGCCGGAACCACGCGGGGAGTTGGCTGCGCAGCACCAGATCCAGCAACCGGGTCAGCAGCCCACCCGTGTTGAGCGCGGCGTCCACCTGCCTGCTGAACTCCAGCGTGGGCAACTTCCTCGCCGTCTCGATCTGGCCGATCAGGGAGCCGGTGTAGTTGATGATGACGCCGAGTTGCCGCTGTGTGAGACCGGCCGCTTCTCGGTAGCGGCGCAATTCATAGCCGTAGTAATCCAGCGGTGACGCCCCTGGATCGAGGGTGTTGATGTGCACGCGAAGCCCCCTGCCTCCCGACAACTGTCCGGAACTGTCCACCCGTGAACGGGTTGTATTCATACAGTTGCCGAGGGTAGCGGCGGGGCGTCAGCCTCGTAGTGTGAATGAACCAACTCCCCCCGCCATGCTGGCCTTTCCCGACCGCCAGCAGTACGTCATGCACCTCACCGTGGGTGAACACTCCGCCCGGCACATCCGCCGTATCGTCCGCTCGTTCCTGCTGGAGTGGGGCATGCCGGAGCTGTCGGACTCCGTGGAACTTGCCGTGACGGAGCTGGTCGCCAACGTCGTCCGGCATGTTCCGGACCGGCGCTGCGGGCTTCGGCTGCAGCGTCAGACGGCCGGGATCCGCGTGGAGGTGACGGACGGCCGTCCCGAACTCCCGACGCTGAACCCGGAGTTGGACACCGAGTCGGAGAACGGCCGCGGGCTCGTCATCCTGGACGCGGTGACCGACAAGTGGGGGGTGTCACCGGCGTCCAGGGGCGGAAAGACGGTGTGGTTCGAGTGCTCGTGAACTCGGGCCGTCAGGCGAGGAGTTCGGAGATCGCCATGCCGGTGTTGACCACTGCCGCCAGGACGAAGAAGCCGCCGAAGACGATGTAGGCGCACCCGGCGACTCGTTGGCCGCGGCGCGGCGGCAGCGGTGGAATCAGGAGGTCGGCCGCCCTGACCGTACTGTCCGGCATGAACGCGCCGCGTCCGGTGCGACGTTGTTTCCGGCCCACCCATATGAAGAAGGCCGCCGCCGCTGCCGTGAAGGCGGCCAGTTGGAGATGCTCACCCGGCGAGTCGGCGCCCGCGAGCGTGATGATCGTGTGCGACACGGCTGCTCAGCCATCCTGTGGGTCGGCCGAGAGGCTGGTGGTGTCCTCGGCGGGTGGGGTCTTGACGGTCACGGACGGGTTGATGTCGAGGAAGGTGACCGTCAGGTCGAGCGTGCCGCCGTCGGTGTCGTTCTGGGTGGGATAGGTCTTGGCCCGTACCCGGAACTGCTTGGCGTGGTCGTCGCCGTCGACCCACAGGTCCATGGTGAGGGCGCCGTCGACCCCGAGGTTCACGAACTGGTCCACCCGCTCGGTGCGGGCGTCCCAGGTGTCCTCGCCCTTGGCGGCGCTCTGGGCGGCGCGCAGCTCGCGGCTGGTGACCGTTCCCCGGTAGTGCAAGGCCTTGGTGCCGTCGACCGTCTCGGTACCGACTCGCCGCACGTCCTTGGAACCGGCCAGGAACGTGGACTGTACGACCGGGCTCACCTCCATCGAACGGGGCAGCACACCATAGGATTCGTTGTCCGCCGCGCCACGCCCCCACACGGCCGGCTCGGCCTTGAACCAGCTCTTGCCGCCCAACTTCGCCGTATCGACGCCGCTGCCGCCGAGGTAGATCGCCTTGCCGACGAACCGGATGTCCAACTCGCCGGGCTTACGCGCGCCCGCCACGGTCATCACCATGGTCATGGCCGCCGGTTTCGTCTTCATGGACGTCTCGGCCGTCAGGCGCCCCCGCTCGGGCACGGTCCCGCTGACCCGGTAGTGGAGCGAGGTGATGTCCTCGGCCTTCTCCGCCGCCTTGGCCACTGCCGCCGAGGGCGCCAGCATGGCCGAATCCTCCTTCACGGACTCGTCCCCACAGCCGACCGCTCCCCCACCGAGCAGCACGGCGGCGAACGCCACGCCCGTCGCTCTGCGCGGCACGGAGTCACGCACCGAAACCCCCACAACTCCCCCTGAAATCACATGTGTTCACACCAGCCAAGAACACGATCTTATTCAGGGACGGCAAATTGGCGCTCAAGTAATAAGCAGGGGCAAGGATTCGATGCTGGCGTGACCCTGTGATCACCACCGCGGCCCCGCAGGTCCTGCTCAGGCGGGCCTGTGTTCTGGCACTGGCAGTCACGCTGGGCACGGGCTGCTCGTCGACACCCGGCACCCCGGCCGGGAACGGCCCGCTCAACGGGCCGGACTACTCCGACGCCGGCTCGGGCAGCGTGTGCCTGCCGGCGAAACCGGGTGCCACGCTGACGTTCGGCGGGGACGAACTACACAACTACGGGAAGAACAAGGTGGTCGTCGACCGCGTCAGGCTCGCCGAACCGCACGGCCTGCACCTCACCGACGCCGTCATCGTGCCCGCCACGACGAGCACCATCGGCTACGACACCCACTATCCGCCGTCGAAGTTCAACGTCGACTCCGTCGGCTCGGGCTGGCAACACCGACGGCCTGCGGCGGGGGCCACCCTCGCACCGCAGGCCACCACCTCCAAGGCCACACACAATCTCGTGGTGGCGATCCACGTGACCGGAACCTCCCGGGTACGGATGAGCGGTGTGACGGCCGACTACCACGTCGGCGGCAAGAAGTACCGCTGGCACAACGTCATGGGCCTCAGTGTGGAAACCGGAAAGAAGACGTGCTGAAGCCGGCGGACCGCAGGCTGGACCGAGGCGCATCCGGTTCAGCTCCGAATACAGCCGCCAGTCGCCGGCTCTCAACTCAGTAGGCGACTGCGGGTGGGGCCAGGGGAGCGATTTCCCTGTCGAAGAATTCGTTGAATTCATCCCCGCGCTCGTACAACACATCAAACCCGGCCGACGTTTCCCGGATCAGCGATCGATCGGAGAAGCGATTGGCTCCCATCGCGTTCCCGTCGTCGTCGTAGAGCACCTCGTACATGGCGACGCCCCCGAGAATCACCACCTCCGGAACAGTGCGGTCTTTTTCGACGTCCGAGATCTTGCGGGCGTCGAGCACCTTGATGTTGTCGCCCAGCTCCACACGCAGTCGCAGGACGAACAGCTCCCATTGCACGTACGGGGTCACAGGGAACTCCACCACACGAAGACGACGCCGCAGAATATTCAGCCGGGCCGCCTCGCGGAACTGCCGTTCGTAGACATCTCGTTTCTCCTGGACGAGAGACAACGCGCGGTCCCATTCTCCGGCGGCGAAGGCCTCCCAGCTGGCGAATCCGCGTTCTTTGAAGTTCTGGCCTCGTTCGAGCTTGTTCAAGTAGTGAATTCCGCTCCCGTGGACCCGCCGGAAGTCCGCGTGGTATGTGGTGCGATCCATGCGTTCGGAAACGCCGTGCGGGAAGGATTCAAACATTCGGGATATCCGGTTTCGCCGCAATCAACATGTTCCTCGGGATGACCACGAGCCGTTCGTCGGCTCCGATGGAGACCCCGTTCGGCAGTTTCCCGCCAAGTGACTCCGTAAGGTCCCGGCCGATGACGGCGATGTCCCCGCTGTCGAGTTCCCAGATGTCGGGGCAATCGGGATCGTCGGTCGTATTCCCCAACTCCTGCGGCGATTTCCCCAGGCGCCGCTTGAATGTCGCGGCCGGATCGGCTTCCCACGGTCTGGCCATGACCATCGCCCCCTCGATTGCGCCAAATTTTCCTCACTCTAACGCTCAACAAGCCCCTTATTGCCCCTTCCGGCTCAAGAGTGCGACGATAAATAGCCACACAACGACACGACACCAAAACACAGCAGATACATGCCGTTGTGTACATATTCCGAATATCCGTAAATTCCGGTCAGGGGGAACTGTGGACCCGGAGACGGCCCTGCTCGCACAGAGCGCGGGAGTCACACTGGTCACGTTGATGGCAACCGACGCCTGGCATCGGACCCGGGACGGGATCGTGCAACTGTGGCGCCGAATGCAGCCGCACCGTACCGAGGCTGTTGCCGCCGAACTGGAAGCCACCCGCGAAGACGCCCTGGCGGCCGGAGAGGCCGACGACCAGGAGACGCTCAGCGAACTGCACCTGGAGTGGCAGGGGCGGTTCCGGCGCCTCCTCGCCGCCCAGCCTGGCGCCGCTGAGGAACTACGAAGACTCCTTGACGAACTTGAGCCGCAGGGCGCGACCGGCCCCGCGATCACCCAGCACGCCAGCGCGTCCGGCCAGGCCCGGATCTATCAGGCGGGGCGAGATCAGCACAACATGGAGCGATGACAGGCTCGATGGACGGCCACGCCGAAGACCGTGGCCGTGTCTACCAGGCGTCAGGTGACCAGCACATCAGCGAACACCACCACTACGGCGGTGAAGCGGCGCCGACCAACGGCCCCGACTCGGTGCGCCGTCCGGCGGTCGGCCGGCCTCCGATCATTCTGCGCGACCGCACCGAGGTACTGGAGCGGCTGCGAGAAAGTATGCGGGCGGGGCGTGGTGGCGAGGTCTACGTGTTGTACGGCATGGGCGGCTGCGGCAAGACCGCAGTCGCCTACACGTTCTTCCAGCAAGCCACCGACGGATGCGGCAGGGTGGGGCTGTGGGTCAGCGCTACCGACCGCGCGAGCCTGCGCGCCGGAATGCTCGCCGTCGCCGCCGACCGAGGTGCCGGCGACGGTGAACTGCTGGCCGCCCGCAACGGACTCCGTCCCGCCGCCGATCTCGTCTGGCAGTATCTCGACCGCTCCGCGGAACCCTGGCTACTGGTACTCGACAACGCCGACCGACCTGAGATCCTCCGTGACGGCAACTGGCTGCGCACGAGTCCACGCGGCACGGTCGTGGTGACCACACGCCGCTCGGCCGCCCGCTGGTGGCCGGGGGCAGAGCTGCAGCACATCGGCGTACTGCCGCGCGAGGATGCCGCGCGGGTGCTGCGCGACCTTGCCCCGCACAGCGGCACGCAGGAAGATGCGGCGGAGATCGCGGAACGGCTCGGCCGCTTGCCGCTCGCTCTCACGCTGGCAGGCGGCTTCCTTTCCCAACAGGTCCTCGATCCCTGGACGCTGGAGACCTACGGGCGCCATCTGGACGAAGGGGAGCGTGTCGAGCTCATCGACCGGGGAGCCGATGCCCTGTCGGAGGAGGATCCACGGCACCTGGTCGGCCTGACGTGGCAATTGACACTCGACGCGTTCGAGGCCCAAGGCCTGCCCGAAGCGACCGCGCTGCTGAGACTGATGGCTCGCTTCGGCCCCGAGCCACTGCCGCTGTCTCTGCTGAACCGGCCCGAGATCAGCGGTGTCCTGCCCCGCGCTCGTTGCGAAACCGCGCTGAGAGCGCTGCTGGACCAATCGCTGACCGAACTGGTCGATGTCGGCGTGCGGAGCGCACAGAGCCACGCGGTGCTGCTCGACAGTGTCGCGGCGGCGACCCCCGCGCAACAGATACCGGTTCTGAACGCCACAGCCGTCCTCCTGCTCGACGCGGCCGTCCCCGACATCCCCGACGCGGGCCCGTACGACCCGCTGCTCCGGCTACTGGTGCCCCACGGGCTCGCTCTGTTGCGACGCATCGGCGACCCGTCGACGTCGGCTGACGCACTGGCCGTGGTGACCCGGCTGTCCATCGCACTGCACCGCACGGGAGACTACCTGTCCGCCTGGGAGACCGCCCGGGCCGCGGCGGACCTCGGCGAACGGCAGCTGGGCGCCGAGCACCGTCTCGTACTGGCCGCCCGCTCCAGGGCCGGCCGAACGCTCTTCCGGCTGGGCAGATACACCGGGGCCGAGCCGCTGCTCAAGCGCGTCCGCGCCACTCAGGAGCGGCTGTTCGGGGCCGACGACCCTGACACCATGGACAGCGGCTACGGCCTTCAGCTCGTGCTCGGAAATCTCGGGAGACGAGACGAGGCCATCCGGCTTGCCCGGACCACGATCGCCGACCGGCGAAGGGCACTGGGCCCCGCGCACCCCCTGACGCTGCGCTCCCGCTCAAGCATGCTGGTCCTGCTGTCCGCCTCCGAGATCGTCGCTGAAGACGACGGCACGCTGCTCTCCCTGCCTTCGGAATGCCTGCGGCACCTCGGTGCCGACCACACGGTGACCTTGGGCGCCCACCACAATCACGCCTGGGCGCTCTACCTACTGGGCCGCTTCGACGAGGCCGACCAGGAGATACGGCTGGTCACCGAGGCATACCGGCGACGCTTCGGTCCCGAGTACCCGATCGCGCTCGCCGCCCAGCAACTTCTCTCCCGAACCCAGGCCGCACGTGGCCACTTGGACGCCGCCATCGAGCTGATGACGGACGTCGTAGCCAGGCGGGTACAAGGCCTGGGTTCCGACCATCCGTTCACGGTCGCCGGTCGGCAACTGCTGAGCGATTTCTCGTCGGGGCGATGGCGCCCGCCCGAGACGTGACCAGCATGCAGCCGCCCCGCCTCAGCTCCGCATCCCGGCCGCACCCGTAGCCGGCTCCAACTCGGCGCCGATCTCCGCCTGTTGCGGCCGTAGCGACCGCGCCCGTGGCCCCTGGAAGAGGTACGCCAGGCCGAAGCCCGCGGCGACGACCGCCGCGCCGCCGGCCGCGTCCAGGACCCAGTGGTTGCCGGTCGCGACGATCGCCGAGACGGTGAAGAAGGGGTGGAGGAGGCCGAGGGCCTTCATCCACCACTTGGGGGCGAGGGCGAAGATGACGACGCCGCACCACAGGGACCAGCCGAAGTGCAGCGACGGCATCGCCGCGTACTGGTTGGTGAGGGCGGTGAGGGTGCCGTAGTCCGGCTTGGAGAAGTCCTGGACGCCGTGGACCGTGTCGATGATGCCGAGGCCCGGCAGGAGGCGCGGCGGGGCCAGGGGGTAGAGCCAGAAGCCGACCAGGGCCAGGAGCGTGGCGAAGCCGAGGGCGGAGCGGGCCCAGCGGTAGTCGACCGGGCGGCGCCAGTACAGGACGGCCATGACCGTGAGCGGGACCACGAAGTGGAAGGACTCGTAGTAGAAGTTGAAGAAGTCCTTGAGGAAGTCGACCTTCACGACCCAGTGGTTGACCGCGTGCTCGATGTCGATGTGCAGGAACCGCTCGATCGAGAGGATCTCGCGGCCGTGGTGTTCCGCCGTGGCCCGGCCGCCCGCGTTGGTGCCGCCCGTCGCCGCGAGGCGGACCTGCTGGTAGGCGGCGTAGGTGACACGGATGAGGAGGAGTTCGAGGAGGAGGTTCGGGCGGGTCAGCACGCGGCGCAGCTGCGGGATCAGCGGGACGTGCTTCCAGCGGGCCGGGACCGGCTCGGCGTACTCCGTGGGGATCGGCCGCCGGTAGTACTCCGACGTGCGCGGCAGGAACGGCACGACGGTCGCCGCGGCGAGCGCCATGAGCAGGACGACGTTGTCACGCAGCGGGTAGACGGCCGCCATGTTCGGCAGCATCATCTTCGCGGGCAGCGTGACGACGAGGACCACCGCCACCGGCCACACATACCGGTCCGAGGCACGCTTGCCGACCCGGCCGACCACCGCGAGCAGCACCCACAGCAGCTGGTGCTGCCAGGTCGTCGGCGACACGGCGATCGCCGCACAGCCAGTGACCGCGACCGCGAGCAGCAGTTGCCCGTCGCGTGCGTAGCGCACGGCCCGGCGCAGGCCCAGGTACGTGACGGCCGCGCCGAGCGCCAGGAAGACGCCGATCTCCAGCGGGCCGGTGAGCCCGAGCCGCAGCAGCGCGCCGTGCAGCGACTGGTTGCCGAGGCCGTCGGCCGCGCCGCCGAGGCCCGCGCCGGCCATGTGGTGCACCCAGTAGGTGTACGAGTCGTGCGGCATCGCCGCCCAGGCGATCACCGCGCTCGCGGCGAACGTCAGCGCGGAGGTCACGGCGGCCCGGCGCCGGTCGGTGAACCACAGCAGCTGCGCGAACAGCAGCACCGTCGGCTGGAGCGCGGCGGCGAGACCGATCAGCACGCCGCTGGCCCGCTCGCCGCGCACCGTGAAGCAGGCGAGCAGCACGAGCAGGACCGGGATGATGCTGGTCTGGCCGAGCCAGAGCGTGTTGCGCACCGGCAGCGACAGCATCAGCAGGCTGATCGCGACGGGCGCGGCGAGCAGCGAGGCACGGCGGGTGACGGGCTGCGGCAGGGCACGGGAGACGACCAGGCCGAGCGCGACGACGAGCAGCAGCGTGCCGAAGGTCCAGCCCCAGCCGAGGGCCTGCTCGGCCGCCCGGGTGAGCGGTTTGAGGACGAGCCCGCCGAAGGGGGTGCCGGTGAACTGCGTCGAGTCGTACAGCGAGCCCTTCACATGCAGCACGCCGTTCGGCCCGACCCAGGTCTCCAGGTCCGTCAGCCGTTCCCCCTGCGGGGTGCCGAGGACCACGGCCACCTGCCGTACGGCGAGGACCGCGGCGACCAGCCACAGGCCCAGGCGCGCCGCGCGCAGCCGCGCCCTGGCCGTCCCGGCGGCACTCGACCCGAAAGGTCCCGCGGCTCCCGCCGGTCGCCCGCTGTGCTCCACGTTCGCCACGCCTCGTAGGCCTCCCGCCCCGCTCGTCCCACGCGTCACACGCGCGGCTGTTCTCTCTGCGAACCCTATGAGGTTCGCACCCCCTGCGGGAGGGACGCAGGCAACCCCCTCTTCACCTGACGTCCGCCCTCCTTTTGTCCGGATGACGATAGTCGGCCCCGGGTTGCCTGGGCACAGCAAATAACCGCGTATCCGTACAGTGAGTGATTGCACACGAACGGGTTCGCAACAGTTCTCACGGGATCATCAGTTCTCACCGGATTCACGAAAGGCACCGGCACATGAGCGAGTCGCAGCAGTGGGACGACGTCGACGACTACTTCATCGGCCACCTCGCCCCGGAGGACGAGGTGCTGGCGGCGGCGCTGCGCGACAGCGAGACCGCCGGACTCCCAGAGATCGCGGTGTCCGCCGCCGAAGGCAAGCTGCTTCATCTCCTGGCCCTGATCCAGGGCGCCACCCGCGTCCTGGAGATCGGCACCCTCGGCGGCTACAGCACGATCTGGCTGGCCCGCGCGCTGCCCGCCGACGGCCGCGTGATCACCCTGGAGTACAGCCCGGAGCACGCCGAGGTCGCCACCCGCAACCTCGCCCGCGCGGGCCTCGACAAGGTCGTCGAGGTACGGGTGGGCCCGGCCCTGGAGTCGCTGCCCCTGCTGGCCGACGAGAACCAGGCCCCCTTCGACCTCGTCTTCATCGACGCCGACAAGGTCAACAACCCGCACTACGTGGAGTGGGCCCTCAAGCTCACCCGCCCCGGCAGCCTGATCATCGTCGACAACGTGGTGCGCGGCGGCCGGGTCGCCGACCCGGCGAACACGTCCCCGGACGTCCGGGGCACGCGCGCCGCGATCGAACTGATCGGCTCCCACCCGCGCCTGTCGGGCACGGCGATCCAGACGGTGGGCAGGAAGGGCTACGACGGTTTCGCGCTGGCCCGGGTACTTGCCTAGGGGCTCTTCGCCGAGGCCTCTCAACTCTCGTGATAGAAGCCGACGTTGACGCTGCGCGGCCCCGTGCGGTCCTTGATGACGATCTCGCCGCTGCCGCCACGGGGCAACGGGACGCTGCCGCCGTAGGGCACGGTCTGGGCGTACTCCCCGACGATCAGCCGTACTTCGGAGGACGGGTCGGGCTGGGAGCCGCGCAGCCAGCTCACCTGCCAGATGCCCTCGGGTCCGCACAGGAACTCCAGATGAACCCGTGAGATGAACAGCCAGTCGTCCGGTGTCACCAGCCGGCACACCGACTCGTCGCGGCCCACCCGCAGCACCGCGCCCGGGTCGCTGGGCGCCTCGGCCATCAGCATGCCGGCCGTGGCGCCCTCGTCCGTCCCGGAGACCGAGGCCATGGTGAGTTCGAGCACGTGCGCTTCCCCCTTGAGGTGTCCTTACACAGCCGCCGCATGATAAATCCCCCGGCCACGCCGCGTCCGGCACAATGGAGTCATGACCGAGCGAAAGCCACCGGGTGTGTCCTTCGAGTCCTGGGTCGACAAGCAGATCCGGGACGCCGAGCAGGCCGGCGAGTTCGCCCAACTCCCGGGCGCGGGGAAGCCGTTGCCGTCCGGTTCCGACACGACGTACGACGAACTGTGGTGGATCAAGCAGAAGATGGCCCGCGAGGGCATCTCCGTGCTCCCGCCGACGCTGGCGCTGCGCAAGGAGGCCGAGGACGCCCTGGCCGCAGCGTACTCGGCCCCTTCGGAGCGGATCGCACGGCGGATCATCACCGAAGTCAACGTGAAGATCCGCGACATGATGTTCAAGCCGCCGCCCGGCCCCCCGCTGGGCATGAAGCCGTACGACGTGGAAGAGGTCGCACGGGAGTGGCGGGAGCGCCGGGCGGTAGACGGAGCGGCTGAAGCAGACGGAACGGACTGACCAGGTGGAGCGGGCGGGTCAGATGTGTAGAAGGCGCTCCGTCAGTTCGCGGTACTCCCGCAGGGCCAGGCGGAGTTGCTCGGTGTCGTCCGAGCCCTTGGAATCCCAGGAGCTGTGCAGGGTGTCACGGCGCTTGGTGACGGCCTCGGTGAGGCGGCCGGCGACCTCTTCCAGGACGTGGGCGGCCTCCTCGACGGCGGAGCGGGGCTCGTCGACGAACCCGGTCACCGCGTGCTGCAGCCGCAGACTGAACTTGTCGCTCTCGTCGTGCGGCAGCAGGCTGCCGTTCCCGGCGTCCAGCCGGTCGTGCCGCTTGTCGGCGGCGACGGGCGCGGGAGGGGGCTCGGGAGCGTGCACGGGCCGTGCCGACTGCGCCTGCTGATCGCCGCGGGCCGCCGTCTCGTCGCGCTCGCGCGGTGTCCCCCGGTCGGTCTGACGCGGGATCGGGGTCACCGCCGTGGCCTCCCGCCGGTCGGTACCCGCACCCGTACCCATGCCGGTGTCCGTGCCGGTGTCTGTGCCGGTGTCCGTACTCGCGCCCTTGCGCTCGTCGCTCGTGTCGCCGTTGGGTCGTGTCACATCGGTCATGCGGCTCAACTTCCCTTCACTGCTTGCCTGTTGAATGAGCCGAACGCATGGCGTCCGGTACGCCCGCGGGCACTGGCACCGTGACCGCCGTTGTCCGTGCTCATCAGGTCGTCGAAGAGGTCGCGGGCTTCGAGCATGGCCTCGCGCATCTCCTCGGTACCGGCCTGGCTCTCCGGCGTGCCGTTCGTCCGCGAGTCGACGACGCGGTGCACGCGCCGGTAACCGTGGACGTGGTCCGCGTGGTGCACGGACAGCGCGTCGAACTGCTTCTCGTACTCCTCGACGCCGGGGAAGCCCCGGGCTCCGGCCACCTCGCCGAGCAGCTGGTCGACGTCGGTCACGGCCTGCCGGGGCGAGTCGACGAACAGCTCCTGGGCGGCGGCCCAGCGGGCCTGGTACTGCTCACGGGCCGCGGGCTCCAACGGCTGCTCCTGCAGCGAACCGTGCTGCTGGACGCGCTCGCCGAGCTCCCGCTCGGCGGCCTTCGTGTCGCCGTCGTGCCGGGCCACGGTCCGGTCGTACTCGGGCCCGAAGCGCCGCTTCAGGCCCGAGCCGCCCATCGCGCCCCGGGCACGCGGTGCCAGAGCCGCCGCGGCAGCGACCACGCCGACCACGATCACGATCAAAACGATGATCACGCCTGTGGACATGAGTGCCTTCCGGATTCTTGGCCAACCGGCTCTCGTAGCCGGTCGGTTCCCGTACCGGGTTGCCGCAAAGGCCCCCTTCAAACGACGGCCACGACAGGTCGTCACCGGGGAAACACCCCATATCCGGTTGCGGAGGCCCGCCCCGGTCGGCTGACATACCGCCCATGACCTGGACCATCGCCCCCGAGCCCTACGACTCCCCCGTCGCCGCCGCGCTCTGGCGGGCGTACTACACGGAGGTCAGCGACCGCTGGTACCTGCTCCACGAGGACCGGCGGACGGACCCCGCGGAACTGGAGCGCGAGATCGCCGCCGTCACCGGCGCCGAACTCACCCCGCCCGGCGGCCAGTTGCTGGTCGCCCGGTACGACGGCGAACCGGCCGGCAGCGCGGGCGTACGCCTCCTCGACGCGACGACCGCCGAACTGAAGAGGGTCTTCCTCTACGAGGGGATGCGCGGCCGGGGCGGCGCCGCAAAGCTGGTGACGGCCGCGGAAGAGTCCGCCCGCGAGCTGGGCGCCACAACAATGATCCTCGACACCCGACACGACCTGGTGGAGGCCCGCACCCTCTACACCCGCCTCGGCTACAAGGAGACCGAGCGCCACAACGACGACCCGTACGCGGAACACTGGTTCCGCAAAGCCCTGCTCAACCAACGGCGAGAGCCCACCAACTCTCACTGTCCCCACGCGTCGGCCGAGAGGGCGCCGTAGGGGCGCGCCGGTGTCGAGAGCCCCAGCGCGCGGAGGCCCGAAGGGCTGAGCACGGTGGGGCTCTCGACACCGGCTTAAGGCGCCCCGAAGGCGACCGAACCAAAGGAGGTGCGCGCGACGGCGCCTACCCAACACCGCCCAGCTGTCCGGCGCCTACCCAACACCGCCAGAACGCCCCACAAGAACCTCAACTGACCTTGGTCACCATCCCGTTGTGCGGCTGCTCCCGATCAGACCCGCACAACTCGCCGTTGAGCTCCTTCACCAGTTGGATCAGATCCGTCGGCCGGTCCGGTCCCCACCAGTCGCCCAGAGCCTCCGCAAGGGACTCCTCGCGGGCCTGTGCCAGCCGTTCGGCCATCTCCCGCCCCTGGTCGGTCAGTTGCAGGTCCAGCCCTTCCCGCACCGCCAGCTGCCGCCCCTCGATCTGGCGGACGGCGGCGAGGATGACGGGCAGTGGCACGGAGCTGCGTTCGGCGAGCACACCGGGTTCCGCCCAGCCGTCCCGCTTGATGCGCAGCAGCAGCCAACTGGCCGCCGGCTGAAGGTCGTAGCCCGCTTTCGCGGTGATGGTCTTGTAGATCTCGCGGCGGCCTTCCCGGGTGCCGAGCACGGACAGCGCGCGACACACCTCGTCGTACGAAGACCGCTGAACCGGATTGCTGGCAAGGGTCTCGGTGAGGTCGGGTGCCGTGACCGAGCCGCGCAGTTTGTCCTCCTTGAGGAACCACGCCAGGACGAAACCTGCGAGGGCGACGGGGGCGGCGTAGAGGAAGACGTCGGTAATCGATGACGCATACGCGTGCAGGGCCTCCGGCCGTACCGCGACCGGCAGTTGGGAGATGCCGCGCGGGTCGGACTCCAGGCCGTCCGGTGTGACGCCGGCCGGCAACGAGGTACCCCGAAGGGCATCCGTGAGCTTGTCGCCCAGCCTGCTCGCGAAGACCGTGCCGAAGATGGCGACACCGAACGAGGCGCCGATGGACCGGAAGAAGGTCGCGCCGGAGGTGGCGACGCCGAGGTCCTGGTAGGAGACGGCGTTCTGCACGATGAGCACCAACACCTGCATGACCAGGCCGAGTCCGAGCCCGAAGACGAAGAAGTAGGCGCTCATCTCACCGGTGGAACTGTTCTCGTCGAGCTGGTGGAGCAGCAGCAGGCCGAGCGCGGTGACGCCGGTGCCCGCGATGGGGAACACCTTCCAGCGGCCGGTGCGGCTGACGATCTGGCCGGAGGCGGTGGACGAGATCAGCATGCCGAACACCATCGGCAGCATGTGGACGCCGGACATGGTCGGCGAGATGCCCTGCACGACCTGGAGGAAGGTCGGCAGATAGGTCATCGCGCCGAACATCGCGAAGCCGACGATGAAGCTGATGACGGCGGCGAGCGAGAAGGTGCGGACGCGGAACAGCTTGAGCGGGAGGACGGGTTCGGCGGCCCGCCGCTCCACCGCCACGAACGCCCCGATCAAAACCACGCCGAGCACCGCCAGCCCAACGATCTGAGGCGAACCCCAGCCCCAGGTCGTACCACCCAGCGAGGCAACAAGCACGAGGCAGGTCGCGACCGCGGCGATGAGGAAGGTGCCGAGGTAGTCGATGACGTGGTGGGTGGACTTGCGCGGGATGTGCAGGGCGGTCGCGATGACGGCGAGGGCGACGACACCGACCGGGAGGTTGATGTAGAAGACCCAGCGCCAGCTCAGGTGCTCGGTGAACAGCCCGCCGAGCAACGGCCCGAGGACACTCGTCGCGCCGAACACGGCCCCGAACAGCCCCTGGTAGCGCCCGCGTTCACGCGGTGAGACGACATCGCCGACGATCGCCATCGACAGCACGATCAACCCGCCGCCGCCCAGGCCCTGGAGAGCCCGGAAGCCGATCAACTGCGGCATGTTCTGTGCCGCGCCGCACAGCGCGGACCCGATCAGGAAGATGACGATCGCGATCTGGAACAGCCTCTTCCGCCCGTACTGGTCGCCGAGTTTGCCCCAGAGCGGGGTCGCGGCGGTCGACGCGAGCAGATAGGCGGTGACGACCCACGAGAGGTGTTCGAGGCCGCCGAGATCACTGACGATCGTCGGCAGGGCGGTCGACACGATGGTCTGGTCGAGGGCGGCGAGCAGCAGCCCGAGGAGCAGCGCCCCGATGGAGACGAGGACGTTGCCGGACACGTGTTCCTGGGCGGCGCTGCCCCGCCGCGGGGGTTTCTCCGGTGGCTGCGCGTCGTGCACATTCCCTGTCATACCGTGCGCATCGCCGGCCATGAAGACCTCCCGAGGCTCTCGTTACACATCCATGGTGATCGGTATGGCCGGTTACGGCCTGTTGAGTCCGTGGGGAAGCCGACATTCCCGGGGTCCGAGGAGACGGCGTGAAGGACATCCGCATAACCTCTGGAGTTCCACGGGGAGGGACGAACACGTGAACGACGCGAAGGGCCATATATGCCCGCAGTGCGGGGCGCCCCGGGCAGCCGACGGTTCCCCGTCGTGCGCCTGCACCCAACGGGCGTCCGACGCGCTGCGCGACGCGCGCACGGCGGAGGCGGCAGCGGCGGAGGACTTCGACCCGCTGCGGATCAGACCGTACGTGGAACTGAACGGCAACGCGCAGGACCAGACCCCCGCGCAGGCACCTCCGGCACCCGAGGGCGAGACACAGCGGCTGCCGGCGGTCGAGGAGACGATGCGGCTGCACGCGATACCGCCCTCGGACCCGCGCTCGGACCCGCCCTCGGACCCGTTCGCCGACCCGTTCGCCGGCACCTTCACCGACACGGACGCGTACACAGCCGCAGACACCGGCACGGACGCCGGCACGGACTCCGACCCGCCGCGCCGTCGCCGCCGTACCGTGCTCCTCGCCGCCGCGGGAGCCGTCGTGGCGGTGGTGGCGGCGGCCGGTTTCGCGAGCGGCATGTTCTCGTACGAGACGCCGTCGCGGGACGAGGCTGCCCCCAAGGACGTCCGCGCGAGCGTCCCCACCGCGTCGAAGAGCACGGCACCGGCGACACCGTCCACCAGCGCTTCTACGTCCGCACAGGCGACCTCGGCGTCCCCGTCCCCGACGCTCAGCACGAACCCGTCACCGTCGACGACGAGCAGCCCGTCCGCCACAGCGTCACGGTCCGCGGCCTCCAGCCCGACCCCGACGACCAGCGCCACGGCGTCAGGCGCGTCCGCCAGCGACCGCCAGGGCGGCACCAGCACCGCACCGGTCCTGCAACGCGGCGACGAGGGCCCCGAGGTCACCGAACTCCAGCTCCGCCTGACCCAGTTGAACCTCTACACCGGCCCGGACAACGGCGTCTTCGACAAGCAGGTGCAAACCTCGGTACGCACCTACCAGCTGGCCCGCGGCATCCAGTCCGACACGCTCGGGGTGTACGGGGCGGCGACCCGAGCCAAGCTGGAGTCGGAGACGACCGAGCCATGACGGACCCTGCGGAACGCCGACCGTGACGCAACGCTCGTTGGCCAACACTCGTCGGCCAACCTTGGTGGGCCAACGGCCGTAGGCCTACGGCCGTAGGCCAACACCGGCAGGCCAACACGGGTAGGCAAACGCTGGTTGGCAAACGCCGACAGGCAACACCCGTGGGCCAACACCGGCAGCCCAACACCCGTTGGCCAACACCGGTAGGCCAACACCCGTTGCCCAACACCGGTAGGCCAACGCCAGCAGGCAACACCCGTAGGCCAACAGTCGTAGGCCAACACCCGTAGACCCACCGCCCCGCCCCGCCCCGCCCCCTACCCCACGTACAACCGAATCTCCCCGCCCGCAGCCTCCACCCGCACCTCACGCAAATCCCGCACCACCACGTCCGGCCGGTGGAACGCGGCC
>NZ_JAWOAI010000065.1:0-27903 GCF_033194735.1 Streptomyces sp. W16 | reverse complement strand
CCTCGCTGGCGGCGGAGGCCAGGGACGCGACGAGGCCGCGCCGCCGGGGAGGGGCGCCTTCGACGAGGTAGGTCATGACGCCGGTGTACTCGCCGCCCACCGAGAAGCCCATGACGCAGCGCAGCAGCAACAGCAGGACGCCCGCCGTGGAGCCGATCTGCTCGCGCGTGGGCAGCAGGGCCGTGACCAGCATGGCCACCGTCATGACGGACATCGAGGCCAGCAGGACCCTGCGCCGCCCAAGCCGGTCTCCGACGTGACCAAAGACCAGCGCGCCGAACGGGCGCATCACGTAGGCGATGGCGAAGACCGCCAGTGCGGTGAGGACGGACGAGGCTCCCGAGCCGAAGAACACCCTGGACAGCACGGTGGTCATGAACAGGTACAGCGTGAAGTCGTACCACTCGACCACCGTCGAGAACGCCGCGACCGCCATGGAAGAACGCGGCAGCCCGGCTCCGCGGCCCGCCTCGCGCGACAGAGCGGGCGGGGTCACCGGCTGAATGGAGGCAGAGGAAGGATGAAGATCCATGGTTCGGAGCTCTCGGAGAGGTCGGCGGCGTCCCGGTCGGGGCGCGCCTGCGGAGACGAGCTGAGCTGCGGGAGGCACGGGCCTCGACGGTGAGGCGAGCCGTCGTCGAGCGTAACATCGATTCGATGTGAATATCGATTCGATGACACATGTGAGAAGATGGCCCCATGCTGGAACTCGCGATACTGGGCTTCCTGGCCGAGGGCCCCCTACCGGGCCATGAGCTGCGCCGACGTGTTTCGGACTTGACCGGCTACACCCGGCCGGTCAGTGACGGCACCCTCTACCCGGCCATCAACCGCCTCGCGAAGGCGGGCCTCCTGGAACGGCGGGCCGATCCGCGCGCGGGTGCAGGCCGCTACATGCTCAGCCTGACCGAGGCCGGCCGCGCCGACATGCTGGAGCGCCTGCGCAAGCCGGCCGACCACGAGATCACCGACTTCACCCGCTTCTACACGGTGCTGTCCTTCCTCTCGCACCTCCCTGACATCGCCGAACAGCACGCGGTACTGCGTCGACGCCTGGCGTTCCTGGAGGAGCCGGTGAGCTTCTTCTACGACGGTGACCGGCCCCTGCGCGCCGAGGAGGTCTCCGACCCCTACCGGCGGGGCCTGCTCCTGACCGCCCGTGCGACCAGCCGCGCCGAACGCGCCTGGCTCCGCGAGGTCCTGGGCGAACAACCGCCTGAGAACCCCTGAAAGACCCCGGAGGCACATCCATGCTCGCGTCCTGGTACGACCAGCAGGGCTCCGCCGCCGATGTCCTGCACGTCGGTGAACTGCCCGACCCCCACCCCGGCCCCGGCGAGGTGCGGGTCCGCGTGACCGTTTCGGGCGTCAATCCCGGCGACACCAAGAAGCGGCGCGGCTGGCTGGGCTCCTCGATGCCCTATCCGAGGGTCGTCCCGCACAGCGACGCCGCCGGTGTCATCGACGAAGTGGGCGACGGCATCGACGCCCACCGCGTGGGAGAGCGGGTGTGGGTGTACGGCGCCCAGTCCTACCGGCCCTTCGGCACCGCCTCCCAGTACACCGTCGTACCGGATCAGCAGGCTGTACGTCTCCCCGACCACCTCACCGACGAGCTCGGCGCGAGTCTGGGCATCCCCGGCATCACCGCTCACCGCGCCGTTTTCGCGGACGGCCCGGTCGACGGCCGGATCGTCCTCGTCCACGGTGTGCTCGGCGGTGTCGGCTCCCTGGCCGCCCAGCTCGCGCGCTGGGGCGGCGCCACCGTCATCGGCACCGTCCGCCGTGGCGACGACCTCGCCCACGTCGACGCGACCACCGTCTCCCACGCCGTCGCCCTGGATTCCGCCGACCCGGCGGCAGCGATCCGCGCGTACGCGCCGGGCGGTGTCCACCGCGTCGTCGAGGTGTCCCTGTCGGCCAACGCCGACCTCGACAACGCGGTCACCGCGCTCGACGCCGTCATCGCCGCCTACGGCACCCACGCCGACCGTACCGAACTCCCCTTCTGGCCCCTGCTGTTCAACAACGTCACCCTGCGGCTACTCGGCAGTGACGACTTCCCCGCCGTGGCGAAGCGACAGGCCGCACGCGATCTCACCGCAGCCGCCGCGGCCGGTGCCCTCACCGTCGACGTCGCGGACCGCTACCCGCTGGAGGACATCGCCAAGGCCCACGAACGGGTCGACGCGGGCGGGCGGGGCAGGGTGGTGGTCACCGTTCCCGGCTGACCGAAGCACGGCCGATGGTCGCGTTTTCAGGGGAGGGGCATTAGTCCTGCGGTACTAATCGCGGCCCGTCTTTTCGATGCCACAGGGGGCAGGAAGCGTGGAAACCCGCACCTAGCTTGAGATCAAGGGTCGATCAGGCCCTGCTCACGTAATGATCTCTTCTCCTGGTGGGAGTACCCCGTGGCCACCTTCCTCTATCGACTGGGACGGCTCGCCTTCCGGCGACGACGCCTGTTCCTGATGTTGTGGATCGCCGTCCTGGCCGCCGTAGGCATCGGCGCCATGAGTTCCACCGGCTCCACCTCGGACAGCTTCACGCTGCCCGGCACGCAGTCCCAGAAAGCCATCGACCTGCTGGGGAGGGAGTTCCCCCAGGCAGCCGCCGACGGCGCCGACGCGCGGATCGTGATCGAAGCCCCGAGCGGGCAGAAACTGACCTCCGCCGCAAACAAGACCGTGGTCGAGTCCATGGTCGCGAAGCTCGAGAAGTCACCGCAGGTGTCGAGTGTCTCCGACCCCTTCACCAGTGGGCAGGTCAGCAAGTCCGGCAGCATCGGCTACGCCGGAGTGACATACAAGGTCGCCCAGGCAGACGTCAATGACGCCGCCCATGCCGTCCAGGACGACGTCGTCGCCCAGGGTGAGCAGGCTGGCCTCACAGTGAGCTTGGGTGGCGACGCCGTCAAGGAGAAGGCCGCCAGCAAGGCGGCGGAGCTGATCGGTCTCGCCGTCGCCGCCGTCGTCCTGATGATCACCTTCGGCTCGATGATCGCCGGCGGGCTGCCCCTGCTCACCGCGATTCTCGGCGTGGGTGCGGCCATCCTGTCAATCACCATCGCCACTCAGTTCTTCGACATCGCCTCGCAGGCCTCCACCCTGGCACTGATGCTGGGCTTGGCGGTCGCCATCGACTACGCCCTGTTCATCGTCTCCCGCTACCGCAACGAGATCCGCGACGGCCACGACCCCGAAGAAGCCTGCGGACGAGCCCTGGGCACCGCCGGCTCGGCGGTCGTCTTCGCGGGCCTGACCGTGATCATCGCGCTCGCGGGTCTGAGTGTCATCGGCATCCAGATGCTCACCTCCATGGGCCTGGGCTCCGCCTTCGCGGTCGCCATCGCCGTGGTGATCGCGCTGACGCTGCTGCCCGCCATGCTCGGCTTCGCCGGTACTCGGGTCATGAAGGGCAAGCTGCAGACCCGCCGCATGAAGGCGCTGGAGCGCGGCGAGGGCGAGTCGATGGGCGTGCGGTGGGCGAAGTTCGTCACCCGCAACCCGGTCAAGGTCCTGGTCACCTCGGTGATCGGGCTCGGACTGCTGGCCATCCCCGCCCTGTCGCTGCGTATGACGCTGCCCGACGACTCCATGAAGCCTCCGCACAGCACCCAGCGCCTCGCCTACGACACCCTCAGCAAGGGCTTCGGACCCGGCTTCAACGGCCCGTTGACCGTTGTCGTCGACGCCCGCGACAGCAACGACCCCAAGGCTGCCGCCGCGGACGCCACCGCGGTGATGGGCAAGCTGGACGATGTCGCATCAGTCCGTGACGCGGCCTTCAACAAGGCCGGTGACGTCGCCATCATCGGCGTCATCCCCGACAGCGCCCCCACCAGCCAGGCCACCAAGGACCTGGTCAAGAACATCCGCGACCACAGCGCCGCCCTGCAGAAGGACACCGGCGCCGACCTGATGGTCACTGGAACCACGGCCGTCAACATCGACGTCTCGACCAAGCTCGCCCAGGCCCTCATCCCCTACCTGGCCATCGTCGTCGGCCTGGCCCTGGTCCTGCTGCTGCTGGTCTTCCGCTCGATCCTGATCCCGCTCAAGGCGACGCTCGGCTTCCTACTCACCATCGCCTCCACCCTCGGCGTCCTGGTCGCGGTCTTCCAGTGGGGCTGGCTCTCGGACATCTTCGGCGTCGACCAGACCGCGCCCATCGTCAGCGTCCTGCCCATCCTGCTGATCGGCGTCGTCTTCGGCCTCGCCATGGACTACGAGGTCTTCCTCGTCACCCGAATGAGGGAGGAGTACGTCCACGGAGCCGAACCCACCCAGGCCATCATCGGAGGCTTCCGGCACAGCGGACGGGTAGTCACCGCCGCGGCGATCATCATGATCTCCGTGTTCTCCGGGTTCCTCCTCGACGACGCGGCCCTGATCAAGTCGGTCGGCCTCGGCCTCGGCTCCGCCGTGTTCTTCGACGCCTTCGTGGTCCGCATGACCATCGTCCCCGCGGTGATGACCCTGCTAGGCCGCCGCGCCTGGGCGCTGCCCAAGTGGCTCGACCGGATCATGCCCGACGTGGACGTGGAGGGCGAGAAGCTGCGCCAGTCGTTGGACACCGACAGCACGAGCACCGCGCCCGAACCTGTACTCGCAGGCGTGGCCGCCGGGGGCCACCCGGGCTCGGACAGCTACAGCTCCCCGCACACCTTCACCAGCGGTTCCGGCTCCGACACCTCCGATACTGCTGCGTCCACGTCGCCGCTTCCACGGCATCACCACGGCAGGACGCGGGGAATGTCCGGGCTCAAGCAACGTTTCGCACGCGCCGACGACGCCACCCCGCCCGGCGACACGAGCAAGTCGAAGGCCACAACAATGAGGGGGATACGAAAGAAGATGTTCCGCAAGCGCTGACCGGAACGAGCCGCAGCGACAAGCTGCCGACCACCGCCCGGTCGGCAACGGGAGCGGCCCCCTCCCACCGGCCGCCGCCCCAGCCCCGCCCGCCGGTCCAATCCCCCGGGACCGGCGGGCGGCCTCCCGACCTATGAAGGACCCCCGTGACCACACCGAGCGCCCCCGCGGCCCCCAGCCCGGACAACCGCCGGGTCCTGGAGACCCTGACCAGCGATTCCGAACAGCGTGTGATCGCCTCGGTCATCTTCCGGCTGGCAGCGCTGCGCCGGGCCGACCGGGCCCATCCCAAGGTCCGGTACTGGGGGGTGCCGGCCTTCTGCGCCGCGCTCGGCATCAACTCCTACCTCAATCCCTACAACACCGGCGACGTCCCGGCGCAGCTGGCGCTCATCGTCGCGTTCACCCTCCCCCTCCTGTGGCGGGAACGCCGGCCCATGCTGGTCTTCGCCCTGACCACCGCCGCCTCCATAGTGGCCCTCCCGCTGGGCGTGTTGACCGGAGCCGAGTCCGCACGGGTCGTGGCCCTCTTCAACGTCGGCCGCTATAGCACCCCCCGGCAACTCGCTCTAGCCGTCGGCATCACCACCGTGCAGCTCGGAGTGTGGGCCGCAGTTTTCTGGAAGGGTGGCCAGCTGGAACACGCCACACGCCCCGAGGTCGTGACCCTGTTGGCGATGACCGCGATGGCGGCGTTCGCCGCGCTGGGCCTGCTCAGCCGTCTGGCCAGTGCTTATATCGACGCCCTGCGGAAGGAACGCGACCAGCAGGCCCGCCTGGCCATAGCGCAGGAACGTGCCCGGGTCTCCCGGGAGATGCACGACATCCTCGGCCACACCCTCGCCGTCATCGTCGGCCTCGCCGACGGCGCCGCCGCCCTCACCGAGAAGAAGCCGGAACGCGGGGCCCAGACTCTCCGCATCATCAGCACCAGCGGCCGTGACGCACTGGCCGAACTGCGCCGCCTGCTCTCCGTCATCGGCGAGGAGGACGACCGGCCGGGCGACATGCCGCTCGCCCCGCAGCCCGGCCTGACCGACCTCGACTCGCTGCTGGACCGCGTCCGCGCGGCCGGTCCCACCGTCACTCTGGACGCCCGCGGCAGCCTCACCGACCTGCCTCCCGGGATCCAGCTCTCCGTCTACCGCATCATCCAGGAGGCCCTGACCAACACCGTCAAGTACGCCGCACCCGACACCTCGGTCCAGGTGTCCCTCACCGCCGACCCGGACGCCGTGCGCGTCACCGTCGAGGACACCGGCCCGTCCCGCACACCCTCGGCGAACCGTCCCCGCGCGGGCGGCGGCCGTGGCCTGGTCGGCATGCGCGAACGCGCCGCCCTCTACCAGGGCACCGTCACCGCAGGCCCCAACGCTCACGGCGGCTGGTCCGTCCGCGCCCTCCTCGTCCCCAGCCCGCAGCCCAACTCCTCGGAGAAGCACCCCTGATGACCACCGTCCTCATCGTCGACGACCAGGCCCTGCAACGGATGGGCTTCAACATGCTCCTGGAGGCCCAGTCCGACATGAACGTCGTCGGTGAGGCCACCAACGGCGGTGAAGCGGTCCGTATGACCGCCGAACTCCGGCCCGACGTCGTCCTCATGGACGTCCGGATGCCCGGCATGGACGGCATCGAGGCCACCCGCCGCATCGTGGAGTCCGGCGGCCGTTCACGCATCCTGGTGCTGACGACCTTCGACCTCGACGAATACGCCTACGACGCCCTGCGAGCCGGAGCCAGCGGCTTCCTGCTCAAGGACGCCCAGCCCGACGAACTCGTCGCCGGGGTCCGGGCCGTGGCCGCCGGCGACGCCGTCATCTCGCCCGGCCTCACCCGCAAACTGATCGACGCCTTCAGCGACCGCCTCCCCGGGCACAGTCCGCAGCAGCAGCGCCGCCTCGACGACCTGACCCAACGCGAGTGCGAAGTCCTCACCGCCATGGCCACCGGCTGGACGAACCAGGAGATCGCCGAGCGTCTCCACCTCGCCGAATCCACGATCAAATCCCACATCGGCCGCATCCTCACCAAGATCGACGCCCGCGACCGCGTGCAGGCCGTCATCTTCGCCTACGACACCGGACTCGTCCGCCCGTCGTAAACCGCCCCGCCCCGCTCGCCCGACCCCCAAGGGCCACACCGACACCGCTCCATGTGTACCGACACGTCCCCGCAACCCAGCATCCACAACGAAGAACAGGACACAGCAATGGGACCGTTGGCACGAACCGGCATGGGCATGGCCCTTGCCTGCGGGGTACTGGTCACCGCCGTCAGCATCGGACAGAGCTCCGACAGCAGCAACAAGAGCACCCAGAACACCCAGAGCAACAACAAGGAGATATCCAAAGGGCCGTACGTCGCACTCGGCGACTCGTACACCTCGGGCCCCAAGATCCCTCCTCAGACCGCCACTCCGGCCGGCTGCGACCGCTCCGGCCGCAACTACCCGGCCCTGGTCGCCAAGGAACTCGGCCTCAAGGCGGCCGACTTCCGTGACGTCAGCTGCAGTGGCGCCACCATCTCCGACCTCACCACCCCTCAGTCCACCGGCAACGGCACCAACCCCGCACAGCTCTCCGCACTGACCACCGACACGCGGTTGGTCACGCTCGGCATCGGCGGCAACGACATCGGCTTCAGCTCAATGATCACCAAGTGCGTCGGCACCGGAACGCTCTTCAAACTGGCCGAGCGCATCACTGACATCACCGACAAGGCACCCTGCGAGGAGAAGTACACCTCCGGCGGCACCGACAAGGTGGCCCAGAAAATACGCACCGCGGGTGACCACCTCGCCCAGGCACTGAACGAGATCCAACGCCGTGCGCCTCAGGCCCGGGTCTACGTCGTCGGCTACCCGTCGATCCTGCCCGCCAAGGGCACACGCTGCGGTCGCGGCCTGCCCATCGCTCCCGGCGACGTCACGTTCCTGCGCCAGAAACAGCAGGAACTCAACACCATGCTCGGCGAACGCGCGCGAGCCGCGGGGGCCACGTACGTCGACACCTTCACCCCGTCCGCCGGCCACGACGCTTGCTCCCCGGCGGCCACTCGATGGATCGAACCCCTCAAGCCCAGCAGTCCCGCCGCCATGGTCCACCCCAACGAACGGGGCGAACAGGGCATGGCCACCGCAGTCCTGAGCACCGTCAAGAGCTGAGGACGGCAACAGTCCGAGAGCAACGAGACCATCAGGCGGGCCACCCCTGCCCTGCTTCTTGCGCCCCGCAACTCCGGTCGCGCGTATTCAAGCGGAACGCGCCTCCGGTCCGCATCGGCCGTCCGTGGGGACAGGCGTCCGGTGCGGGTGAAGGGCCCGGCCACGATCCGAAAAATCCCGGGATCCGTGGCCGGGTCCGCGCCCCCCACCGTCCCCGCCCCGACCATCGCCGGCCGAACGCCTCCAGGGCCCGGTCCGCCGGGAGAGCACCCGCATGACCACCGTTCTCATCGTCAACGACCAGGCTCTGCAACGCCTCGGCCTGCGGATGTTCCTGGAAGCCCAGCCCGACCTCACGATCGCGGGCGAGGCGACCGCCTGCGCCGAGGCAGTCCGACTCGCCGACACGCTCCGGCCCGACGTCGTCCTCATGGACATGGGTCGGCCGGACGAGAAGCACATTCAGGCGATACATCGCATCACCCGGCCCGACGAGGATTCGATGGCACCTGACGCCGACGGTTCAGGCAGGCTCCCCCCGCGGGTGCTGATACTCAGCCCCTTCGACGCCGACGAGTCCGCCTGCGCCGCCCTGCGCGCCGGTGCCGACGGGGTTCTCCTCAAGAACGCCCTCCCACACGAATTGACAGCGGCGCTCCACGTCATCGCGCTCGGGGGTGCCGTCCTGTCTCCGCACCTCACCCGGGCACTCGTCGAGGCTGTCCGCGAGCAGAGCCGGGCCGACCTCACCGAACGCAGACACAGGCTGTCCCATCTCAGCGAGCGCGAATGCGAGGTGCTCGCCGCTCTCGCCTCCGGCTGGAGCAGCAGGGAGATCGCCGAGCGGCTCTCCATAGCCCCGACCACGGTCAAGAGCCACATCAGCAGCATCCTCACCAAGATCGGCGCCCGCGCCCGCGTCCAGGCCGTCGTGTTCGCCTACGAGACCGGTCTCGTCAGGCCGCCGAGGCAGCGGCCCCACTCGACCGACACGGACTTCTCGGATCGGTCGGAATGAGGGATCCGGTCCGCCCTGCAGGACGGTAGTAGTCCGGTTCACCCAAGCCCGAAGGCCCGCGTCACGTCGTGGTGCAGCCGCTCTTCCTCGACACGCTTCGGTAAGGGGCAAGTCGGCGACCTCCTCATGGGCTACGGCTCGCGTCACACACGGCCGACCTGCCGTCATCGCCGACCGCTGCGGGGCAAGTGAGTTTGTCAGCCGCTATGGGACCGAGACCAGCTGCCGCCACGTCCGACCCCGTGGGTCAGCAGCTGCACCGGTCGACGGAGGCGAGGGCATCGTCACGAGACCCCGTTGTAAGCGGGGATGAGCTGGATGGTGCGCTTGTACTTGTTGCCATGGGTCCAGTCGAGGGCTCCGTCGTGTTGGAGACGTCCCACGACGATGCCGGGAGCAAGGCCCGCCTGCCGGGCGAAGGCCTCGATCTTGGTGAAGGGCATGGGTCTGCTGGCGAGGCGGCGGTAGGCAGCGCTGTGCTCAGGCGGGATCAGCGTCTCTGCTGCGAAGGCGTCAGCTTCTTCTTCACTGCGGTCGCCTTCCGGGGTCCGCTCGTCCTCGCGGTCGGTGTTGTCCAGGAAGGTCAGCCGTTTTCCGTGCAGAAGGATGTGGCCGATCTCGTGGAAAACGGTGAACCAGAAGTGGTCGTCCTTCTTGAACCTGTCGCTGAGGGCAACCCCGACCTTGTCGGGTGTGAGCCAGCGGGTGACACCGGATACGTGCGAGTGGGGCGGGGCGGGGATGAATACGACGGCCACGCCGGCCTGGGCGCACAGGTGCGAGATCTGTCGAGGCCAGGTCTCCGGCTTTTCGAGGGTGAGTGCGCGCAGGCGCGGCAGGAGAGCGGTGAGTACCGCGCGATCGAACGGTTCGCAGGGCAGGTCGCGGGCCTGTAGTTCTGCCTGGCGCAGCCAGATCACGGTGGCGTAGTCGTTTACTTCCAGGACGGTGGAGCGGCGGAACGCGGTGCGGTAGCCGCGCCATAGATCTTCGGCGACTTCGGGGTCGGCGACGCCGAAGAATGCCAGCAGGCGCTGGAGGTTCTCCGCGGTCTTGTCCTTGTTCGGCAGGATCTTGCGCTTGACGAGTTCGGACATTGAGAAGTTGTTCAGCCAGTCGACGCGCTTGCCCAACTGCTGGAGTTCTTGGTCGCGAGTGATGTGGGTGCGCCAGGCGGCCTCCAACTGGTTCCACATGGAGGCCGGGATGTCCGTGGTGCGCTCAAGCAAGAGTGCGGTTTCCGGAGTGAGGACCGCGATGCCCTGGACGATCTGGTTGATGTGCTTGGTCGACAGGCCGGTGCGCCGGGCCAGGTCGGCCTGCGGGATGCCAAGAGCGTCGAGCTGTTCCTTGAGGGTTTCGCCGGGTGGTCTGGCGGAGTCGGGGTCGTAGGCGACGTACGGCGTGGGCGGCGAAGTCACGAGGGCCTCTCTGTGGTCGGCGAGGCTGAGGGGCGGCGGGATGATCAGCGGCTGATGGTGATCGCGGTGATTATCAGGGCTCGTACGGAGTGCTCGTCCAGCATGCCGTCACGGTCCAGCGCGGGCAGCGCGTCGCGGGGGTGCACGAGGAGGTCGCCGTGAGCCCCGATGGAGATCAGCCTGGCGAAGCGGTCGCCGGGCGGACCGGGGCGTAGGCGGGCAGCCGCGAGACGGCGAAGGTCGGCCAGATGAGCGGCGGCAGCCATCTGGCCGAGACGTCTGTGCAGCGTGGCGGCGGCCTCCGCCCCGAAACGCGCCCTGCGCGCCGCGTCGCTGTTGCAGACGCGGGCCAGCTCTGTGTCGTCGAAGGCGATGTCCACCAGCAGCCCCAGAATCCACTTGCGTATACCTACCGGGTCCATGCTACTCTCTGGATCAAGAAAGATTTACTTAACCTGATGGGTGCATTCTTTTATGGATCTTGTAATGCGCTCCCGCAGGTCAATGGGATGTCGATCCCGCTAAGGAGGCGTCACATGGCGTCGAAGGGCAGCACCTCCGGTAGTTCCGGCGTCGGCAAGCGTGGCCGCAGCGCAATCACGGGCCGCTTCGTGAAGCAGTCCACGGTGCGCCGCAACCCGGCCACAACCGTGAACGAGCAGGCCTCCGCGAAGGCCAAGAAGAAGAAGTAGTTCCGAGCAGGGCAGCAGCCCTCTGCCATCGAACCGGCCCGTCCTGCGGGCCGGGAAGGAGGTGGCCGTCATGACGACGGACACGCAGCACAAGGACTCCGCACACAAGACGGTGACGGTCACCGTGGACGGTGAGCCGGTCGCGGGTGTGGCCACCCGTACCACCCCGAACGAGATCCTCCGCCTGGCCGGCATCGACCCGGCCACGCACTACCTGGTCCGTATCAACGGCCGCCACCAGGAGCCGTTCAACGGCGAGGGCGACAAGGAGATCACCGTGCACGAGCGCGAGACGTTCGTGTCGGTGTCGACCGGTCCGACCCAGACCTCGTGACCACGACCCTGCCGGAAGCCGGGCCTGCGGGCATGCTCGCAGGCCTGGCCGCAGCCGGTTACACCGTCCACCAGCGGGGTGAGTTCGCCGTTTTCGACTACACGATCGAGGTCGGTCCGCGCGCCGGAGAGATCGTACGGATCGGCCTGGCCATGGTGTCGGACTGGCCGTTGTCCCCGCCGCCCGGGCCACACGTCAGCCCGCGTCTGGGGCACCCGCAGGGCGCCGTACATGCCTCCCCGCTCGAAAGAGAGGGAGAGGCATGGGAGTACTGGAGCCGCCCGGCCGTGAACTGGGCGGCCGACCGGACCGTGCGGGGCTACCTGCGACACCTGCGCACCCTGTTCTCGCAACTGGAGCCCCCGGCATGATCACCCGCTTCTCGGTCGCCATGACCTCCGAGATCGCGCTGCGCCTCACGGAACATCTGCGCCGCGCGGACGGTCAGGAGGACTGCACTTTCGTCTTGTGGCGGCCGAGCACCGGCTCCCGCCGTACCACGGCTCTGATCGTGGACCTTGTCCTGCCCGAGGACGGCGAGCGGATTGTGCACGGCACCGTGAACTTCACCAGCGCCTTCTTCCTGCGCGCCGTCGGCATCGCCACCGAGCGCGGCTGCGGACTCGGGTTCATTCACGCCCACCCCCGCGGCCGCCGCTGGCAGCGCCTGAACGACATCGATCACACGGCCGAGGAATCCTTTGCCGCCCAGACCCTGGTCATCACAGGCCTCCCACTGGTCGGCCTGACCTTCGCCGGCGGGGACGCCGGATACGGCGCCCGCGTCTGGCAGCAGTACGCGCCGCGCACCTACATCCCCACCGAGGCGGAAAACGTCCGTGTCGTCGGCGGCCGCTTCGAGGTGACCTTCAACGACCGCCTCATCCCCGTGCCCGGGGCCACGAACCGGCAGACGCGTACCGTCTCCGCGTGGGGGCAGGACGCCCAGAACGATCTGGCACGGCTCCACGTCGGAGTCGTCGGCACCGGCTCGGTCGGCATGCTCGTCGTCGAGGCGCTGGCCCGTACCGGCATCCAGCATCTGAGCTTGTTCGACTTCGACACCGTCGAGGACGTCAACCTCGACCGCCTTCTGCACGCCACTCCCCGTGACGTGCGCCTCCTCCGGGCCAAGACGGGCATCGCTGCACGCGCGGCACGCCGGTCCGCCACCGCCACCGAAGTCCGGGTCACGTCGTACGAGACGAGCGTGGTGGAGCCGGACGGCTTCGCCTCCGCCATGGACTGCGACGTGCTTTTCTCCTGTGTAGACCGGCCTTGGCCCCGCGCCGCCCTCAACTTCCTCGCCTACGCCCACCTCATCCCCGTCGTGGACGGCGGCATCGCGGTCGATACTCGCGGCGGTCACATGAACGGCGCCGAATGGCGTGCCCACGTCGCCGCACCCGGTCGTGCCTGCATGGAATGCATCGGCCAGTACGACCCCGCCCATGTCGCTGCAGAGCGCGACGGGCTGCTCGACGACCCCGTCTACATCAAGGGTCTGGCGGCCGACCACCCGCTGCGCCGGAAGGAGAACATCTTCATCTTCTCGGCGAACGCCGCTGCCGCGCAGCTCAACCAGTTCCTCACCATGACCACCGCACCGGGCGGTATCGCCGATACGGGTGCCCAGCTATACCACCTGACGACCGGCACCATCGACCGCCGACTGGAAGGCTGCACCTCGGGGTGCCCCTACGACGGCCATCTTCGAGCCCTCGGTGACCACACACCCGTGATCGTCACCGGCCGCCACCACGCTGCCGAACAAGCACGTAGCGAACGTCGCCGCGCTGTACGCCGGTGGCCAGTACGACTCCAGCGAGCCCTGGACGACCTGCTCGCTCGGTACCGATGATCATGGTTTTTCTCAGACCCGAGTCGGATAATTTTGCGGGAATGGACCTTGGTGGACTGAAGTCCGCGATCCTGTCCAAGAATGAAAGTACTCACAGAGGGAAAATGGACACGGGCAAAGAATTTCGCATTCAAATGGAAAGGTTGTTCTCCCAGGTCGCTGGTCGAGAACCTGCCGAGCTGCGGGATGCATATGTGGCCACTTTTCGGGATGGGCAACTTACTCTGGAGGGGTCCACTATCCCTGCCATCGTTCCTCTCTGGAAGCAAAGAGCGAGCGGGATCATCGTTCCCCAAAATCTGACGACACCTCACCCCCTGGACCTGTGCCTCGCCTACCTGACTGCGGAAGAAGTCTTCGGATTCTGTCCGCCGCCCGGCTACGTCATCTCGCAACTCCAGAGAATCCCGGTCGCTGACGTTCTTCTGTTCGTGTCACAGGTCTTGAATGAGGTGCGGATGCCTGGTGCCTCGCGGCGTGAGGTTGACCGCCGATACGTCGAGCAATGGTTCAACGGGGACACTAAGGCCAGAGCTCTAAATCTTCTAAGGAATCCCGAACGAGGACTGATCGTTCCGCAGGCGCTCTTCCTGCTTGCGAAACTCTCTCTTGTCTACAGTGGTGATGTATTGCTCCCGGGGGTTCGGCCAGGAAATATAGTGGCCGCGCTCATCACCTTGACTCAGTACCTTGGCCAGTGCCCAGAAGACGGTAAAGGAACGGTAATCGGTGACGCTCCAGGACCACTGGGTCGTGAGCTCATCGCAAATCAATACTTCAACAGTTCCAACGACTCGGCGAAGCTGATGGCACGTTTTACTCGCTGTTGGTATCAAATTCCAGCGGAGAGGGAGGGGGAACCGGGGATCTGTGATCTCGCAGGCGCGTATCAGACGGCAACTGGCGTTTCCCTCGCAGATCTCACCGTAGTTGGGTCGGTCTTGTGGGCCGCTGCTTTCAATGGAGGTCCGCATGTGGCACCGAGTTATCTTGCCACTCTTGGATGGGAGGAATCTCACCTAGAAGGAGTGTTGAAGCTGATTGTGTGCGACATCCCGGGATTTCGGGAGGTGATTGGGGCCGAGCGAGAGGAAGAGCGATCAGAGTGGTCTTTTGATGCTTTCGGTCGGTGGCCAGTAATTCGCCTCCATGATGACAGCCTGCTTGTGCTCGACCAAGAACTTCTTGTCAAGAGAATTTTTGGTTGGTTGCCATTCTTTGACATCAAATTCCCTCCCCCTGATTCGAAACCTCCCGGGCATCGAAAGCTCGTCGCGACGGCGGATCAGTGTTTGCGACACGTGGAGGAGATTTACGTCACGGAGATCCTGCACAGTATTGCCGACGGCGGTGCGGCTCGACGCGTCTACGACGATCCACAACTGCAGGCAGCTTTCCGTCAAAAAGGGCGGAGAATCGCTGATGTCGCGATTGACTACGGTGATGCCTGGGTTGTGGTTGAAATCACCACTACGACTCTAAAACGCGAGTCGGTCAAGGCTATTTCCGAGCAGGCGCAGATCGAAGATCTCGACAAGCTTGTCGGGGAAGTCGAGCAGATCGATGCAACCATCCAATCTCTCAGGGAGGGAGAAGCCCGACTAACGGATACCCCTACGGCAATCAAGAAGGTCTATTTTCCACTGTTGGTGATGGCCGAAGGATTTCCGGTCAACCCCGTGACGCTGACCGTTCTGCGGGAGCGGGTGAAAGCTCAGGGTCTTCTCGAAGGGGATGATGTTCGGCCCCTGGAGGTCGTCGATGTCGAGGACCTGGAGATCATTGAGGGCCTCCAAGAGGAGGGTGGTCCCAGCCTGCGAAGCATCCTGGACATGAAGAGGACGGCAGGTCTCAGCAAGTCCGCAGTCCGTGACTACATCATCGTCGAGCTTGGCCAGACGCCGCAGCGGTCACGGAGGGTCCACGCCTTGTGGGACCACACCGTCCGGCCTGTAGTGGAGGCTGTTGCTCATTTGGCGGGCGGTTGAGCAACATGCGGGAGTTCGTGTTTTTCAGCTGCACGCCAGCTCGCCTGTTTCACCGGCTCGCGGATCTGTGACGAGGACTGCCCGCGCTCTACGCGCCTTCCTGGGCTGTGGGAAAAGATCTTGATGACCGTGGGAAATAATCTTCGGGAAGTCGGTGTAATGCCTGACCAGCGCATTCCGTCGGTTCCCCCAGCACGCTCCCTGCCCAATGCCACGATTCGTAGGTCAACGCGCACCTGCCTATGTCGAACACGATCTTGGACAGGCAGGTGGCGGTGACAGAGGAGGACCAGAACTCGAGCCTGGGAGGCAGCCGCCACCCAAGACATGCACGGACGCCGCCCACGCTGCCGCCCGCGCGACCTACGGCACCCGCAGGATTCATCGCCAACTGCGGCGCGAGGGAGTCACCGCGGCTGATGCGCGAGAACGGACTGGAAGACGTCAGCGCCGCCGCATCGATGGGCTCCGTCGCGGACTCGTACGACAACGCAATGACCGAGGCGCTCAACGGCACCTTCAAGGCCGAGCTGATCGAACGCCAAAACCCCTGGCGAGACGCCGACCAGGTCCGAACGCGCCACCGGGCAGTGCGTGGGCTGGTACAACACCGAGCGCCTGCACTCTGCTCTCGTCTACCTCCAGCCCTAAGAGTTCGAGGCGGCCTACCACCGTTGCTCGGCCAGTCCGAACACAGCCAGAAACACACAAGATCGACCGCTACAAGGCTCGGGGCAGCGCCGAGTGGCTCCCGGCGAAGTGTCAGGCCGACGGCCCGCCGACCTCGGCAGTACGAATTTCGACAATTAGGTCGGGGTCCAGCCGTCGCCGACACCAGCATCACCCGTGTCGAGGAAGAGCCGGGACCGCACAGTCACACTTTCCGCTCGCAGTCCCGGGGTTCGCCTGAACCGAAGCGGTGGACAGGTCAACGCGCGCACCCCACCTCTGTGCGGCGCCCTTGCCCGATGCGCCTACGACGGCGCGCCCCGCCACCCCCTTGAAGGTGACGGGGCGCGCTGCTCTCCCGCGGTGGCGCCGCCGGCTTCCCGGCAGATCCTCCCGTGCCGGAATCAGTTTCGGCAGTCCGAGCTGTTCACCGCTCGGTCGTAGGCCACGTACTTGCCGGACGGCTTGCCCTGGGAGTTGAGCACGTTGGCCTTGGCGTCGTAGTAGGCGCCACGCGAGCTGATCTCGTTGTAGCTGCGGCCACGCCAGGTGGTGGTGTTCTCCTGACCACCGCCCGACTTGCCCCACGAGTACTTGTCGACGTGGAAGACCGGGTTGCTGCGCACCGTGCGCATCTCCGGGCGCAGCACCAGCCAACCCGTCCGGCGTGGGTTCACGGTGAGGGTGGTCGACACGGACCAGCCCGACTGCTTCGCGTACGACCAGCTGTGCTCGTAGCTGGCGCCGGCCTGGACCGAGAGGACCTTCTCCAGGATGGTCCAGTCGATGCCGATCGACCCGGAGACACTGTTGGTCGTGGTGCTCGTGGTGCTTCCGTTCGCCTGGACGGTCTGGCTGAGTCCCGAGCCATAGGCGCAGTTCACCAGGGGTTCGGTAACCCCCGTCTCCGAGCCGGTCCACGTCCAGCTCGACGACTGCGGGTAGTAGCAGGAGCCCTCGAAGCGCTCAAGACCCGATTGGAGGCTCTTGGCCGGAAGGCCGTTCGTGGTGTCCTTCGACACCTGGCCGGTGTTGACGTTGATCCACCAGTACGTCTTGCTGGTCGAGCCGGTGCACAGGCTCATCAACAGCTTGTCCGTGCTCCACGATTCGGTGCCTCTGATGTCGGTCGCTGCGCTTGCGGGCGAGACGAAGGACAGCGTCGAGGCGAGGGCCAGCGCGCCGACGGTGGCGATGCGCTTGATCGGGGCGCTTGTGCGGGCGGGGGCCTTGTTCGCCTTGGAGGACGACTTGAACGGGGGGTGCATGTGGTGGCTCACTCCTGGTGCCCAGACCGGCAGCGGCGTGCCGGTTGTACGCGATGAGGGGGAGGCAAAGGACTGCTTGCAAGTTCAAGCAGATTCACCGCACCCTGGCAGGGGTGTGTGTACTGAACGTGAACTCACGGTGGCGGGTGCGCTTCTGGCGCTTCGAAACCCTTTCGGGAGGCCGGGGCATGAGGTACGCGCAGGGTGGCGGGCTGACGCCGAAGAAGCGGGCGTCCGTGAATAGCTGAGGCTGGAAGCCGCGGAGTGGTTCGCACGTGGGTCGAAGGCCAGGGACGCCACGAGTGGGCTTCGGAGCGGAAAGCGTCAGGTGAAGAAGTGACGCGAGGGCGGGGCGGAGACGCGGGTGATGTCGACGAAGCCAGCGTCGTCGAGCCGGTGCAGCACGGCGTCGTGCGGGCGGCCCCAGACACCGGCCCGGGACCAGATCTGGAACCGGCGGCGAGCCGTCGACTTCGATATACCGAAGCCGAGCGCCAGCCGCAGACCAGAGATAGACGATGGCCTCAAACAGCGGCTCATCAGGTGCGCCTTCCCTCACCCTGCGGCTGCGCCCGCTGCGCAGGGATCAACTGCTTCGCGATCTCCCACAGCCCTTCCAGATCAATCCAACTCGTCGAAGCAGGTGATTTCATTCGCTTGTCCTGCACCCGCAGCGGGGTGACGGTGAGGTCGACGCCGGTGCCCCCTGCCAGCAGATGGGCGGCCGAGATCTCGCCGCGGTGCGAGCCCCCGGCATTCTTGCCGTCCACCATGAGGGCTTCGGCCCTGGTCGGATCGATCCGAGCAGGTCTGCCAAACCAGCGGGACAAGCGGTATTCAGCACCCGGCGGGTGGTCGCCGCGCTCGGTGCGATCCGCGCATCGAAGACCGTCGGGGCGAGGGCTCCGAGCCGAGCGAGCGCATCCCACGGGGCGCTTCGATGCCGCGAGTTGGCCGGCGTCTGCAGCCGCAGGCTCGGCGGCCTGATCAACCGATGCTGCTGGGTGGACAACTTGACCAGACAGATGCCGACGAACTGACGGCACATCGAAGCCCCGGGCGATACAGGCGGCTTGATCGGTCACCGGCATCACCGGAGCTTCGTTGCCTACGGACCGGGCCGACCACCCATCGACCTACCTTCGCGACCTGCACATCACGTGATCACCGGGACTTTGAAACCGCCTGGATGGCGACGGGTGCGCCGACACGTCAATACACAGTGAACCACCCCTCTGCGAAACACTTTCGAAACGCGTTGGTGACACGGATGCCCCACGCCCGAATAATTGGCCCATCCCCGCTCCCCGTCGGGGAGTTCAGAGGAGGTGAAGGGGTTGCCTTGTTCGCGATGGTACGAAGGCATCGGAACTGCGTTACAACCGCAGCCGGAACGGCAGGCTGCCCGCCTCTTTTGAACGGACCGCCACCCATCCGGTCCGCGTCGTCCGCGAAAGCACCGACAGAGACGTGACATCAGCAATTTCCCTGTCACTGTCAACGGTTGAGGGAAGCGAAACCCCGCCTTCCTCTGCGAACAGCTGTCGCGGACAGGTCGCTCGACTCCCTTCGGATTTCACGCACTGCGTGCCCTCGGCGGAATCGGGCGCGACGAGTGAATACAGCAGCGGTGGACGCATGCGTACGCCATAAGCCGTGAATTCGCCCACTCGCAACCAGGAAAACTGATACCCGAGAGCCCGACTCAACTGCGCCGATCCGCAGGCTCAGTCAGCGACTCGAACGCTTGGCTTCCCCTTGCCACGGCATGAACGGGCCGCTCCAAATGCCTGGGGGAAGACAAACCCACCTCCGCTTTGGCGCCGCCAAGCCGGAGAGGAACCACCGGCCGCCGGCATATGGATCCCGGCTCGCTCCGGACTCCAAGATCCGATCTTGTCTATCTTTTCGGGAGGAAAGATGAAAAGCACAAGACATCCGCGTAAAGCTTTGATCGTTGTTCTGGCTATAGCCGCGGCGCTGTGGACCTTCGTGACGCCTGCGCAAGCGTCCACGCCGAATCCCGCCACCCTCTACCAGCTCCCGAGCAACGCATCCTGCACGAAGGCAACCAACAACTGCGCGCTGTACCCGAAAACGGCCGTGCTGCCGAGCGGAAGGATCGTCGCGGCATTCGAGAAGTCGACGGTAGCCGCCTCGGGTTCGGCCGACGGCCAGACAATGCCGGTGTACAAGAGCGACGACAACGGCACGACCTGGCAGCAACTGGCAGACGTCAAGGCACCGGCGTACGCGTCGTCGAACCCCGCCTATTCCGCGTACGTCAGTAACTGGACCAACCCGTATCTGTACGTGCTGCCCCAGGCAGTCGGAAATCTCGCATCCGGCACACTGCTGTTGGCCACCGTCGTCTCGGGCGACGACTACAACTACCTCGACCAGAAGGCAGCCAACTCCAGCTACACGCCGACGCACGACGGCGACCGCAGCAACACGGCGATCGCGCTCTACTCGAGCACCGACTCGGGCGCGACGTGGAATGTCGTCAACGTCATCACGACGGGCAGCTGGTCCAACGGCGCGAACTACCCGGCCACCGAGAACACCAACCACCAGAACGACCCCGTCTGGGAGCCGTACCTGATGGTCTACAACAACCAGCTCGTCGCCTACTACTCCGACGAGAACGACTACACCGGCTACGACTCGTCGACAGGCGTCCCGACGCTCGACCCGAACAACGCCACGACTCCGGATCCCTCCACACAGATCCTTGCGCACCGGACCTGGGACGGCGTCAGCTCGTCGTGGAGCAGCCCGGTTGTCGATGTCTCCGGGACGACGGTCACCAATTCGTCCGGTTACAGCGAGATCGGCGGCGGCCGCCCCGGCATGACCAATGTCGTCCAGACCAGCGACGGCAAGTGGATGATGACCTACGAATACTGGGGTGGCGGTGACAACGTCCGCTACAAGATCGCCAGCGATCCGCTGCACTTCTACTCGGTGGGCGGTACCGCGGGTACCGGCGTCACCTCGCTCTCGGTGACATCGGGCTCCAGTGCCCTGTCCCGTGGAGGAAGCCCGGTACTCATGCGCATGCCGAACGGGCGGATCCTCTTCAACGCCGCGGGCAGCGGGGACGTCTGGACGAACGCCAGCGGAAGCAGCACCGGCGCGTGGACGCAGCAGCACACGACGATGGCGTCCTCCTACAGCCGCAGCCTCGCCTACATCCCCAACACGGGCCGAGTCGAGATCGTCGGCGGGACGACCACCATCTCCTACGCGGACATCGACTTCGGGAACTCCACCGGCGCGTACTACAAGCTCGTCAACGCCAACAGCGGTAAAGCCCTTGGCGTGTACGCCGCGGACCTGCACGACGGGCAGAACGTCGTGCAGTGGACCGACAACGGGTCGGCCGACCAGTTGTGGCACGTCACGGATGTCGGCAGCGGATACAGCACGCTGCTCGACAAGAACAGCGGCCGAGCCCTCGGCATCCTGGCGGCCAGCACGGCCAGCGGCGCGAGCGCCGTGCAGTGGGTGCAGAACAGCGGCAACGACCAGCAGTGGCAGGTGGTCGCCGTCGGCTCCAACTACAAGCTGGTGAACCGCAATTCGGGTCTCGCCCTCACCGTTTCCGGAGCAGCCACCACCGACGGCGCGCAGATCGTCCAGCAGGCGTACACCGGCGCCACCTCTCAGCTGTGGTCCCTGGTGCTGGTGTCCTCCTAGACACCGGCACGCCTCAACGGCCGGGCTCCCGCCAGGGAGTACGTGAAACACGTTCATGGGCCGGCGCGCGGTGTGGCGCCGGCCCTTCGGCATCGGTCGAGCGGGGCATCACCTCGGCCCCCGACGGACACGCTCGCGCCGGGCCCAATCGCCACTTGTCGGCGCACCGCCCTCGGGATACCCGATGCCTCGCCCTTCGGCCCGACGCGGCCCGCATCGACCGTGCCCATGCGGGTGGGCTGCGACCCGGCCCTTGAAGATCTGGACATGGTCCACGACGCCCGCCTCAGCACGGACAGGTTGGGCAAATTATTGTACGTACAGTACGTAACGTATGGACAGGATGGGTGGGACCGCCTACCGTGCTGGGTGTTCGCCGGTGCAGGGACACCATCGGCGGCCTGTGTGGCTGGGTTCTTTGCTCAGCGCGAGCCGGTGAGAGGACGCGACGATGCGTGCGGTAATCCTGGATGGACGGGGATCCACTGAGATCCGAGAGCTGCCTGATCCTGAACCCGGCCCCGGCGAGGTCGTGATCGCTCCCGCCGCGGTCGGCATCTGCGGCACGGACCTCCATCTTGCCGAAGGGGACTACCCGACCGGCCGCTTCCCGGTCGTGCCCGGTCACGAGTTCGCCGGCACGGTGGTGTCCGTCGGCCTCGGCGTCGAACGATTCGCTGCCGGAGACCGCGTGTGTGTGGACCCGAACGTCGCGTGCGGAGTGTGCGAACAGTGCCAGGCCGGGGCGACGAACCTGTGCTCGGAGCTGATCGCGATCGGGGTGACCATCGACGGGGCCTGTGCCGAGTTGGTGCGCGTGCCGAACAAGGTGGTGTACCGACTGCCAGAAGGGCTGGACTTCGCCACAGGAGCTCTGATCGAGCCGCTGGCCTGCGTTCTGCATGCTGCCTCGCGTATCCGCCCGTTCAAGGGTCTGCGAGTGCTGGTGTACGGGGCCGGCTCGATCGGCTTGCTGGCCGTGGCCTACGCCAAGGCCCAGGGGGCCCAGTCCATCGGTGTCATCGAGCCGAGCGCGGTACGCCGCGACGCGGCCGCGGAGTTCGGTGCCGATGCGGTGCACGCACCGGGTGAGCGGGCCGCCGGTCATGACGTCGACCTGGTCATCGAGGCGAGCGGTCATCCTTCGGCCGTGTCGGACGCGCTGGAGCGGCTGGCCAAGCGCGGGACGCTGCTACAGATGGGCGTGGTCAGCCCCGAGGCGTCGATCGACCTGTTCCCCTACGACCTGTTCGACCGTGAACTGTCCCTGGTGGGCTCGCAGTCGCTGGCGACCGCCTACCCCGACGCGGTCGCTGCGGTAATGGACCTTCCGCGCCTGTCGGAGGGCATGGTCACCCATACCTTCGGCCTTGAGGACTACGCCGCTGCCCTTGAGGCTGCCCGGTCCGACGCCGCCCGCAAGGTTCACGTCCTTCCGCAGCGGTGATGCCACACGCTTGTCGAGACGATTGAAGACGCTCATGTCCGCATCTGTTTCGCCGGCCCGCAGTGAGCAGGGCCTGATCGACCGGCTCGGCCTGCCACGTCCGTTGGTGTGGGGGTTCGTCGGTCTGCTGTTGTTCATGATCGGCGACGGGGTCGAGTCCGGCTACATCTCCCCCTACCTGGCCGACCACGGCGCTGGCTCGGAGACCAGGGCCGCGGTCGCCATCACCGTCTACGGCGCGGTGGTCACGGCCGGGTCCTGGCTTTCGGGGGCCCTGTCGGATGTGTGGGGGCCGCGCCGGGTCATGTGGCTGGGCCTTGCCGTCTGGGGCAGCCTGGAGGTCGTCTTCCTGGCCGTCGCCCTGCCCACCGAGAACTATCCCCTGATGCTGCTGGCCTACGGCCTGCGCGGTTTCGGCTATCCCTTCTTCGCCTACGGCTTCCTGGTGTGGGTGCTGGCCGGCAGTCCCGCGCACCGGCTCGGCTCGGCCGTGGGGTGGTTCTACTTCGCCTTCACCGGCGGCCTGCCGACCCTCGGCTCACTCCTGGCCAGCGGCAGCGAACCGCTGATCGGCGAATACGCGACCCTGTGGATCTCCCTCGTGCTGGTCGTCACGGGCGGCATCACCGCGCTGACCGGAATCCGTCACGCGACGGGCGGCGAGCGTCTTGCGGCGCCGGAGGTGTCCGCGGGGCGCAGCATCGCCAACAGCTTCGCCATCCTCTTCTCCCAGCCGCGCATCGCGATCGGGTGCCTGGTGCGGATCGTCAACACCGCACCGCAGTTCGGGTTCCTCGTCTTCTTGCCCACGGTGTTCGCCGACGACCTGCACTTCGGCACCTCGGGGTGGCTGCAATTGGTGTTCGTCCTGGGCGCGGCGAACATCTTCGCCAATCTCTTCTTCGGAGTGCTCAGCGACCGTCTGGGCTGGCACCGCACCCTGCGCTGGTTCGGCTGCGTCGCCTCCGCGGTCAGCTCCCTGTGCCTGTACTTCCTGCCCGCCCACCTCAGTGACCGGTACTGGGTGGCTGTGCTGTGCGCGGCGCTGTACGGCATCACCCTGGCCGGTTTCACGCCGATCTCGGTGCTGATGTCGCTGATGGCCCCCGGGCAGAAGGGCAACGCCATCGCGGTGCTCAACCTCGGAGCCGGTGCCGCCACCTTTGTCGGGCCGCTGATCGTGACGGTGTTCCTGGGCCTGATCGGCCCGGGCGGGGTGACGGTCGTCTTCGCCTGCCTGTACGTGCTGGCCGGGATCGCGGTGCGCTGGCTGCGGATTCCCGAGGAATCGCAGCAGGCGGTGGTGGAAGGTCTCCCCTTGGCGCAGGTCACCGCCCCGGCGGCCGAACGGGCCAGCGCGTGACACGGACCCCGGCCAGGGAAGAGCGGCGGCCACCGTGCGGGTGCACGGTGGCCGCCCTCTGCCGGATCGCGTCGCCGGTGCCGGGGTTCAGGAGCTGCCGGTGGCGTCCACGTTGACTTCCAGGGGAACGATGTCGCTGCGGACCCAGGTGTCGTAGACGTCGAAGTGCTGCCCTGTCGGAGTCCACGAGGTGGAGCGGATGTGCAGGGTGGGCGTGGTCGGCTTGATGTCCAGGGCGGCGGCGATCTCGGGGGACGGCGCCACGGCCCGTACCGAACGGTGGGCGCCACCGAGGCTGTATCCGGCGGCCGCGAGCGCCTGGCTGAGGGAGGCCTGGCCGTCGAGCACGTCATGGGCTGCGGCGATCGCGGGAACCAGGTCCGGCGGGCTGTAGTTGATGCTGTACAGCGCGGGCACACCGTTGAGGGTGCGCAGCCGGACCAGTTCGTAGCCGGCAGTGTTCTCCGGCACCTTCAGCTGCTGGCACGCGAACGCGGGCAGGATGGTCGGCCCGTGGCGCAGCACCTGGGTGGTCACGGAGGTGTTCTGGTGGCTGAGGGCGTTCTCCAGGAAGCCCTGGGGCTGCTGGATGGTCCAGCCCTCGTCCTCGGCAGGCGGCTGGGTGGCGAAGACGCCCCGGTTGGTCACCCGCGTCACCAGACCCTGGGACTCCAGAACCTGCAACGCCTGGCGGACCGTCGCCCTCGACAGCCCGAACTCCTTGCCCAGCTCGTTCTCGCTCGGAAGCCTCTCGCCCTGCGGGATCTCACCACCGGTGAGCCGGTGCTCCAGTGCTTCGACGAGCTGCTGGTAGTAGGGCGTCGAGGACTGCCGGTCGATGGCCCCCGATAGCGTCACGGTGCGCTCCCTCCGCTGACCCCGGCAGTGACGGCAATGCCGGGGTTCTTCATCGTAATGCGCCGTCTGTACTGTCCGGACCATCCAGTCAATGTGACCCGCCGGAGCGATAGAAGACAGTGGGGGTGGGGCCACGTACGGCCGCACCCCCGCTGTACACGGTGCGTCAGGCGTTGATCCAGCCGGTGTCCGGGACCGGGCCGGCGGTGGACTGCGCGGCGGCCGCCGCCTGGAGCACGATGGCGGCCGCGGCCGCCCCGGGATCAAGCACCCCGCGGGCCACCTCCCCGACATAGCTGGCGCGGCCCCGCTTGGCGACCAGGTCGGCTGTGCTGCGCGCACCCTCGACGGCTGCCTGCGCGGTGCGATCGAGTGCCTGGAGCGGATCAGTGCCGGGCAGGAGCGATTCCAGAGTCCGGGCGGCGGGCACGAGCGCGTCGATCATGGTCTTGTGGCCGACCTCGGCCTTGCCGTAACGCTGCACCGTGGCCACGGCGGCGGTCAGCCCATTGGAGAGTTCGCCGAGGGTGGGCTCGCCGTCGTCGGAGCAGTGGGCGAGGTCGCGGAAGAACATGCCGAACAGCGGGCCGCTGGTGCCGCCGGTGCCGAGGAAGCCGCGGGAGACGGCGGTCAGCCAGCCGCGGTAGTCCTGCGGCTCCTCCGCGTCGATGCTCTGCTGGGCCCGCCGGAGGGCGGAGGCGATGTTGTTGCCGAAGTCGCCGTCGCCGGTCAGTCGGTCGAGTCGGCCGAGGTCCTCGGCGCGGCCCTGGAGGAAGGTGCTCATCAGGATCTCGGTCCAACGGTTGCCGAAGCCGTCGGCCAGCGTGATGTCCACGGATGTGTCGGTCATGGTGCGTCCTTGTCTTGTCACCAGGTCAGGGCGGGGGTCCGCACGGGGGCGTCCCACAGGGGAAGCAGGTCGGCGTCGGCGGGCAGCAGGGTCACCGATATCCCGTGCATGTCCAGGGACGTCACGTAGGAGCCGGCCAGGGAACGCTCGATCGTGACGCCCAGATCGCCGAGGTGATGGTGGACGGTGCGGGCCGCCACGGACAGGTCCAACGGGGATGTCCCGCCGAGACCGTTGATGATGGCGATCACCGCCGAGCCCCGCCGGAGCCCGAGGGCGGCGACGACGGGGTCGACGAGCTGGGCGATGAGGGTGTCTGCGTCCGCGAACGGGATACGGCGCCTGCCGCGTTCGCCGTGAATCCCCACGCCGAGTTCGACCTCGCCGTCGGGCAGGACGAAGGCGGGTTCATCGGCGCCGGGATGAGTGCCCGCGGTCAGTGCGAGGCTGAGGGTGCGGGCGCCCCGTGCGACCCGTCGGCCGAGGTCGGCCACTTCGACCAGGTCGGCCCCCGCTTCCGCGGCGGCGCCGCAGATCTTCTCCACGGCGAGTACGGCGGCGGTCCCGCGCCTGCCGGGCCCGTCGTCCTCCGCATCCGTGGCGAGGTCGTCGTCGACGAGTACGACCTCGGTCTTGACCGAATCGTCCTGGGCGAGTTCGCCGGCGATCTGGAAGTTGAGGACATCGCCGGTGTAGTTCTTCACGATCTGCACGACTCCGCGCCCGGAGTCCGCGGCGACCGTGCCCGTATGGACCTGCAACGCCGTCGGGCTGGCGAACAGAGCGCCCGGCACCGCGACATCGAGCATGCCGGCGCCCACGAAGCCGGCGTGCAGCGGCTCGTGGCCCGAGCCCCCGCCGGAGACCAGTCCGACCTTCTCCCTGGCCCGCTGTGCCCGGGTGACGATGCCCGCCGCGCGGTCGTAGGCGAGCAGCTGTGGATGTGTCAGAGCGAGCCCTTCGAGAGCTTCCTCTGCGGCGTGCTCGGGGCGATTCACGATGTGCCGGTGCATGGCGCCGTGCTCCTTTGCTCGGGTCTTGACCGGTCTCACGCTAGAGCCTACTGTTCGGACAGTCCAGACTGTACGTACAACTTAGTGGTAGGCGAGACCGCACCCCGCCCGACCAGCGGATCACGCGCTCACGACGAGAGGGACAAGACAGCCATGTCCATGGAATACCGGATGCGCCGCACGCTCCCCAGCGACCGGGTCGCCATCATCATGCCCGTCGACCACGGGCTGATCTTCAACCGCATCGAGGGCCTGGAGACCCCTTCCGCGCCTTTCGCCACGTGGGGCGACAAGGACGTCACCGGCTTCATGATGACCCCTGGCCAGGTCAAGCAGACCGAAGCCTTCTTCGCCCGCAACCCGCACCTGACGCGCGTACTGACCATCGACACCTTCTACGACTACGCCCAGAACGACGGCGGCGGCTCCCACGGCCTCATCACCACCGTCGAGGAGGCTGTCCGCATGGGCGTGGACGCCGTCAAGATGCTCTTCCCCTGGAACGTCTCCCGCGTCGAGCAGGCCGCCCTGTGCAAGCGCGTCGGCGACGTAGTCACCGCCTGCGACGCCTGGGACATCCCGCTGATCCTCGAACCCGTCCTCATCGGTGCCCCGCGCACGGAAGAGGTCATCGTCGAAGAGGAGAAGATCGCGCGCATCGCCTATGACCTCGGCGCCCACATCATCAAGATCGCCTTCCCCGGGGAGGAGCGCACCCGCCGCCTCGTCGAAGAACTCAAGGTGCCCCTCGTGATCGCCGGCGGCCCGCTCGCCGGAGAGCCTTCCGAGACCGTCGACGCCATCGCCCAGACCATCCGCGCCGGTGCACGTGGTGTCATCGTCGGACGCAACATATGGCAGCGCGAGATCGACGTCGCCGAGAAGCTCCTGTCCGAGGTCGCCGCCCTCACCCGCAGCGTCAGCTTCGACGACTGATCCGCGCCGCAGGGACATGAGCCGCCGCGTCGATCGAAGGAGATGACAAGCGCGTGGGAACCTCGCCGCAACGGGCGGATGCCGTACTCGGTATCGACATCGGCAGCACGAACGTCAAAGTGGTGGCGCTCGACTCGGCCGGCCACGTCGTCACCCGCATACGCCGCGCCACCCCGAGGTCCGTCGACGATCCCTCGATCGACGCGGCACGGCTCTTCGAGTGCCTCGAAGAGATGGCCGTCGAGGCCTGTGGGGAGCGCTACGCCATCGCAGCGCTCTGCGCTGCCGGCATCGGTGAGGACGGTGTTCTGACCGATGCCTCGCTCACGCCCCTCACCTCGGCGCTGGCCTGGTTCGACCCCCGCCGCGCCGATCTGTTCGGCGAGCTGCGGCACCACCTCGACCCCGCCGACGACGTCGGCACCTCCACCGACGCCGCCCGC
>NZ_JAWOAI010000064.1:0-28036 GCF_033194735.1 Streptomyces sp. W16 | reverse complement strand
AGGGGGCGCTCCCCGCCGGCCGGGGCCCCGCCGCCGTGCCGCGGGGCGAGGGCGTCAGCCCTGGCCGGCCGTGGCCCGCAGGGCGATACGGTCCTCGCCCGCGTACACGTTCATGTTGCTGCCCCGCAGGAAGCCCACCAGGGTCAGCCCCGTCTCCGCCGCCAGGTCCACGGCCAGCGACGAGGGCGCCGACACCGCCGCCAGCACCGGGATACCGGCCATCACGGCCTTCTGCGCCAGCTCGAAGGAGGCCCGGCCCGAGACGAGCAGGATCACCCCGGACAGCGGCAGATCCCCGTTCTGCAGCGCACGGCCGACCAGCTTGTCGACCGCGTTGTGCCGGCCCACGTCCTCCCGTACGTCCAGCAGCTCACCCTCCTCGCTGAACAGGGCCGCCGCGTGCAGACCCCCGGTCCGGTCGAAGACCCGCTGCGCCGCGCGCAGCCGGTCGGGGAGGCTCGCGAGCAACGCGGGCTCGACACGGACCGGGGGAGTGTCGGCGATCGGCCAGCGGGTCGTCGTACGGACCGCGTCCAGGCTCGCCTTGCCGCACAGACCGCACGAGGACGTCGTATACACGTTCCGCTCCAGCGTGATGTCCGGAATCACCACGTCCGGGGCGGTCCGCACATCGACGACGTTGTATGTGTTCGTCCCGTCGACTGTCGCCCCCGCGCAGTACACGATGTTCCGCAGATCGTATGCATTCGCCAGTACACCTTCACTGACCAGGAACCCGGCCGCGAGCGCGAAGTCGTCGCCCGGCGTCCGCATGGTGATCGCGAGCGGCTTGCCGTTGAGCCGGATCTCCAGGGGCTCCTCGGCGACGAGCGTGTCCGGACGGCTGGAGACCACGCCGTCGCGGATCCGGGTCACCTTGCGTCGTTCCGTGACTCGTCCCATGTCCTGATCAGCCCCGGTTCTGTACGTACTGGTGGCCGAAACGGCCCTTGATGCGGAGGGTGCCGTGGGCCACCGGATCGCCGTGCGACGAGGTGACCTTCACGATCTCATTGTCCTGCACGCGCGGAGTGGGGTTGCAGCCCGCTCCGCAGCAGCAAAGGTTTCGAGAACGTCGAGAACGACCCTACGGCTGTGCCGGGCCCGCTCGGCGCCGGTCCGCACCTCCATACCGGGCTCGGCCCTGCGGAATCCCTAGTGGTGTCGCGGCCATTCGTACGCCCGTCGCGATCCTCATGCGGCACTCCTCAGCGCGAGCAGGTCCGAGATGGCGTGCACGGTGCGCAGGGTGGGCACCTCCACGCCGGTGATCTCCGCCAACTCGACGACGGCCGCGAGCAGTACGTCGAGTTCGAGCGGCTTGCCGCGCTCCAGGTCCTGGAGCGTCGAGGTGCGGTGGTCGCCGACGCGTTCCGCGCCCGCGAGCCGTCGCTCGATGGAGACGCCGACCTCACATCCCAGGGCCTCGGCGACCGAGAGCGTCTCGGTCATCATGATCTCGATGACCCTGCGGGTACCGCCGTGCAGGCACATCTGCCGCATGGTGGCGCGGGCCAGCGCGCTGATCGGGTTGAAGGAGATGTTGCCGAGCAGCTTGAGCCAGATGTCGTTGCGCAGTTCCGGCTCGACCGGGCACTTCAACCCGCCGGCCTGCATGGCCTCGCTCAGCGCCAGGCAACGTGCCGAGACGCTCCGGTCGGGCTCCCCGACCGAGAACCGGGTGCCTTCGAGATGGCGCACAACTCCCGGACCCGCAAGCTCCGTTGCCGCGTAGACGACACAGCCGACGGCCCGTTCGGGCGCGAGCACCGCGCTGACCGCGCCGTCCGGGTCCACGCTCTCGATGCGCTGCCCGTCGTAGGGACCGCCGTGCGCGTGGAAGTACCACCACGGGATGCCGTTCTGGGCCGCCACCACCGCCGTGGTGTCGTGCAGCAGGGGCTCGATCAGCGGCCCGCACGCCGCGTACGAGTTGGCCTTCAGACCGAGGAGGACGAAGTCGACCGGACCGATCTCCGCCGGGTCGTCGGTGGCATGGGCGCGGGCGGTGAAGTCGCCGCGCGGGCTGAGGACTTGGACGCCGTGCTGCCTCATGGCCGCGAGATGCGGTCCACGGGCGACAAGATGCACATCGGCGCCCGCACGGTGCAGCGCGGCGCCGACATAGGCGCCGATCGCACCGGCGCCGAGGACTGCGACTTTCACTGGGACTCTCCGTTCGGTCGAGGGAGTACCGCGGAGGTGGCTGCCGTCCGACCGGTGCGGACGGCGCCGAACAGTGTCGACGAAATATTGTCTACAGTATGGAAGATGGGTCGGCAAGGGTTTGGACAGCCGTGACCGGTCGAGTGGTGACTTTGATCGTTGGTCGGCGGATTTGATTTCTGGTTGGCGGGCGATCGGTCTGGTGACGGTGGGTGCGGTCAATTTCGAAGATGCGTTCTTGCTGCGCACGCAGAGCTCGCCCCTGCCACCACCAGCCAGCGGAAGGCTGAAGGACAGGAAAACGTTTCGCGGCCCTGGGCGGACGCTTCTAGCCTGCGTCAGGTGATGACAGCTGAAGACGTGTTGTTCGTCCTGCCCCTGCTACGACAAGCGAAGGCGGACGTCTGGATCGGTGGAGGATGGGGGATCGACGCTCTGGTCGGCGAGCAGACGCGAGACCATCGGGACCTGGACTTGATGCACCGGCAGGACCAGGAAGACGTTGTGGTGGCGGCCCTCCATGAGGTCGGTTTCGTGGAGACCCTGAACTGGAGGCCCATCCGATTCGTCGTGACGGCACCGGACGGACGAGAGATCGACCTCCACCCGCTGGTCTTCGCCGACGACGGCTCAGCAGTGCAGGCGTCACCCGAACCCGAACGTCCATTCACCTACCCGTCCTCATGCTTCGTGACGGGCACCATCCATGGGACGTCAGTCCTGTGCTTGTCCGCCGAACAGCAGGTCTACTTCCACCAGGGCTACGAGCCCTCGGAACGCGATCGTCACGACATGGCACAACTCCGCCGCGCCTTCGGCATCGCAACACACTTTTGATCCACGTCGGCGGGCGGAGAATTTCCTCACGTTGAGTGACTGATCGGGGTCTTCGAGCCGCCAACTAACGATCAAAGTCACACGAGTCAGTCGGCACCGGCCACTCCGGCCGGCACCGCCCTCGCTCGCCTGTGCCAGGATTCTCGGGTGGAGATGACCGACGTCACGCGTGCGATCACGGCTGCGACCTGGGTCGCCGCATCGCTCGGCCTGCCGGCCGACGACGCGATCGTTCTGCACAACTCGAACAAGCTGGCACTGCGGCTGACGCCGTGCGACGCCTTTGCCCGGGTCGCCCCTGTGGGGCAAGAGGTCGCGCGGTTCGAAGTCGAGCTCGCCCAGCGGCTCGGCGAGGCCGGATGCCCGGTGTGTCCCTTGGAGCCTCGGGTGGACCCGCGTGTGTACACGCGCGACGGCTTCGCGGTGACGCTGTGGACCTACTACGAGCCCGTGACGCCTCACACCTCACCGGTCGACTACGCCAAGGCGCTGGAGCGACTGCACGCCGGCATGCGCAAGGTCGATGTGCCGAGCCCGAGGTTCACGGACCGGATCACGGAGGCGCAAGAAGTTGTCGCCGACCCGGACCGCTCGCCGGAACTCGCCGACGCGGACCGCGTGTTCCTCGGCGGCAGGCTGGAAAGCCTGCGACGGGCGATCGACGACCGCGGTGCCGTGGAGCAGTTGCTCCACGGCGAACCGCATCCGGGCAATGTGCTCGCCACGAAGAACGGCCCGTTGTTCATCGACCTTGAGACGTGCTGCCGCGGACCCGTCGAGTTCGACCTCGCCCATGTTCCCGAGGCGGTCTGCGAGCACTACCCGAACGTCGACCAAGGGCTGCTGGACGAGTGCCGACAGCTCGTCCTCGCGATGGTCGCCGCGTGGCGTTGGGAGCTCGGCGACCAGTTTCCGAACGGGAGGCGATTCGGAGAAGAACTCCTGCGTGCACTGCACGACGGTCCTCCCTGGCCGACACTCGACACGATGAACAAGCGACTGGGCGGCCTGTAGAAATCTTCGAAGGGCATGTGACAGCGGCAAGGAACCACGCGACGAGACTGCCGCCGTCGCAACCCCGTCACAGCGAGCGTCCGGCCAGTGAGCGATCGGGCCGCAACTCCTCGGAGGAGAGCGACCGTTGGGCGCACTCTGCATACCGCTCACCGCATACGGTCGACGCGCCGCCTTCTCAACTCCCCTGTCACTCCCTACCGTCCGGGATCATGAGTCCCCCAGTAGCACCCCCGGCGTGGAGCCGCTGGCTGGTTCCCCCCGCCGCCCTCTCGGTGCACCTCTCCATCGGCCAGGCCTACGCCTGGAGTGTCTTCAAGCCGCCGCTCGAATCCTCACTGAACCTCAGCGGCACACAGAGCGCCCTGCCCTTCCAACTCGCCATCGTCATGCTCGGGTTGTCGGCCGCGTTCGGCGGCACCCTCGTCGAGCGCAACGGACCGCGCTGGGCGATGACCGTCGCCCTGATCTGCTTCTCCTCCGGCTTCCTGATCTCCGCGCTGGGCGCGGAGACGAAGCAGTTCTGGCTGATCGTCCTCGGCTACGGCTTCGTCGGCGGGATCGGCCTCGGCATCGGCTACATCTCACCGGTCTCGACCCTGATCAAGTGGTTCCCGGACCGGCCCGGCATGGCCACCGGCATCGCCATCATGGGCTTCGGCGGCGGCGCGCTCATCGCCTCCCCGTGGTCGGCCCAGATGCTGAAGTCGTTCGGCTCCGACAACACCGGCATCGCGCAGACGTTTCTCGTACTCGGTCTTTCGTATGCAGTCTTCATGACACTCGGCGTGCTGCTCGTGCGGGTGCCTCGCACCGAGGGCCCCACGGACACGGCGAACGCGCCCAGCGTCCTCACCGGCGTACAGGTCTCGGCCAACAGCGCCGTGCGCACCCCGCAGTTCTGGTGCCTGTGGGTCGTCCTGTGCATGAACGTGACCGCGGGCATCGGCATCCTGGAGAAGGCCGCCCCGATGATCACGGACTTCTTCGCGGACACCTCCACACCGGTCTCGGTGTCGGCCGCCGCCGGCTTCGTCGCGCTGCTCTCCGCGGCCAACATGGCGGGCCGTATCGGCTGGTCGTCGACCTCCGACCTGATCGGACGCAAGAACATCTACCGCGTCTACCTGGGCGTCGGCGCGGTCATGTACGCGCTCATCGCGCTGTTCGGCGACTCCTCGAAACCGCTGTTCATCCTCTGCGCCCTCGTCATCCTCTCCTTCTACGGCGGCGGCTTCGCGACCGTGCCCGCCTACCTGAAGGACCTCTTCGGGACCTACCAGGTCGGCGCGATCCACGGCCGGCTCCTCACCGCCTGGTCCCTGGCCGGTGTCCTCGGACCACTGATCGTCAACTGGATCGCAGACCACCAGAAGGACGCCGGCAAACACGGCGCCTCCCTCTACGACACCTCCTTCGTGATCATGATCGGGCTGCTCGTCATCGGTTTCGTCGCCAACGAACTCGTCCGGCCCGTCGACGCCCGCCATCACATCCCCGCCCCGAGGGAGGCCGTAGATGTCGAACGACAGCAGTCAGAGTCCGCCTGACCGGCGACCGCTGATCGCCTTCGCCTGGCTGTGGGTGGGCGCACCACTCGTGTATGGCGTATACGAACTGATCCTCAAGGCGAAGCAGCTGTTCACCGGCTGAATGTTCGGGTAACACCGTCAACCCCGGAACGGATGACGGAAGCCGACAACCCGGACGGCAGTTTCCTGTGGCATCACCTGCCGTCGTACCCGTGAGTCACTGGCAAGACTGGTGGATCCCGCTACCCAAGGCAACGAGGGGGACCACCTATGAACGGCACGCGGATCGCCGCCGTCGGCCACTACCAGCCCGCCAAGGTACTCACCAACGAGGACCTGGCGGGCATGGTCGACACGAGTCACGAGTGGATCACCTCCCGGGTGGGCATCAAGACCCGCCACATCGCCGGACCCGACGAACCCGTCGACGAGCTGGCCGCGCACGCCGCCGCCAAGGCCCTCGCCGCCGCGGGCCTGACGCCCGGGGACATCGACCTGGTTCTGGTCGCCACTTCTACGGCCATCGACCGCTCCCCGAACATGGCGGCCCGCGTCGCCGCCCGCCTCGGCATCCCGTCGCCCGCCGCCATGGACGTCAACGTCGTGTGCGCCGGCTTCACCCACGCCCTGGCCACCGCCGACCACGCCGTCCGCGCGGGAGCGGCCACCCGGGCCCTGGTCATCGGCGCCGACAAGATGTCCGAGGTCACCGACTGGACCGACCGTACGACCTGCGTCCTCGTCGGCGACGGAGCGGGCGCCGCCGTCGTCGAGGCCGCCGACGAACCCGGCATCGGACCGGTGCTGTGGGGTTCCGTGCCCGAGATGGGCCACGCGGTACGGATCGAGGGCACGCCCCCGCGGTTCGCGCAGGAGGGCCAGAGCGTCTACCGCTGGGCCACCACCCAACTCCCGCCCATCGCCCGCAAGGCCTGCGAGAAGGCCGGCCTGACCCCCGCAGACCTCGCCGGCGTCGTCCTGCACCAGGCGAACCTGCGCATCATCGAGCCCCTCGCCGAGAAGATCGGCGCCGTCAACGCGGTCGTCGCCCGCGATGTCGTCCAATCGGGCAACACCTCGGCCGCCAGCATCCCGCTCGCGTTCTCGAAACTCGTCGAACAAGGTGCCGTCCGCACCGGCGACCCCGTCCTGCTGTTCGGCTTCGGCGGGAACCTTTCCTACGCCGGCCAGGTCGTCCGGTGCCCGTGACCTGCGCACCCGCTCACATGTGACTCCGGATGTGACGAGGTCTACTCCCGTACCCCCTGGCCACTGTGCGCCGTAGACTGTAGACGATAGACAATCGATACTTGGCCGTACGGCCACTGTCTGCTGGCTACTGTCTGCAAAATGCCGATGTTGCCCAGGAGGGGGACCGCGATGTTGTCGCAAGGACTGCCGCAGGGGGCGGTGCCCAAGCTCGAACGCCCGGGCCCGCTGCGCGACCGCGTCTACGAGGCGCTGCTCGAACTCATCACCACGCGCGCCCTGCAGCCCGGCCAGCATCTCGTAGAGAGCGAACTCGCCGGGCACCTCGGAGTGTCCCGGCAACCCGTGCGGGAGGCCCTGCAGCGGCTCAACACCGAGGGCTGGGTCGATCTACGGCCCGCCCAGGGCGCGTTCGTGCACGAGCCGACGGAGGAGGAGGCCGACCAACTCCTCACCGTACGCACGCTGTTGGAGGCCGAGGCCGCCCGGCTCGCCGCCGTCAACGCGGGCAAGGCGGGCATCGCCGTCCTGGAAGAGCTGTGCGCGGAGGGCGAGCGTGCCGTCGACGCCGACGACGTGGACGCCGCCGTCGCCATGAACGCCCGCTTCCACGCGAAGATCATGGAGCTGGCCGGTAACGCCGTCCTCGCCGAACTCGCCGCACAGGTCGACCGCCGGGTCCGCTGGTACTACACACCGGTGGCCCGTCAGCGCGGCCTGACGTCCTGGATCGAGCACCGTCACCTGATCGACGCGATCGCGGCCCGCGACGAACTGCGCGCCGGCCTGCTGATGCGTGAACACACCGAGCACACCCGGCGGTCGTACCACGAGCGCGAGAAGTCCTGAGCCCCACAAGGCTCCTGACGCACCGACAGGCACGAAGGCGATGGCCCTCCCGTCCCGGGGAGGGCCATCGGACAGGTCCAGGTCCGCGATGGTGTCGTACGAACTGTCAGGTCGCGGGCTGTGGTTGGGGAACCGGCGCCGACTCCCGGTCCCCGCGCCCCGGTTGGCGCAGCAGCAGCGCGATCGCCGCCGCCACCATCGAGACACCGCCGGCCAGCGCGTACGCGCCGTTGTAGCCCCAGGCCGCCACCACCATCGAGCCGAGGCCGCCGCCGAACAGGCCGCTGACGAGCTTGCCGCTGTACACCAGGCCGTAGTTGGTGGCGTTGAAGTTCTCGCCGAAGTAGTCCGGGGTCAGAGCGGCGAACATCGGGTAGAACGCGCCGCCGCCGAAACCGGAGAGGAACGCGAAGAACAGGAACAGCCACTCGCTGCGCAGATGACCGGCCCAGATCACGCCGAACTGGGCGAGACCCAGGACGAGGATGACGAAGACCAGGGTGAGTTTGCGGCCCCACAGGTCGGACAGCCAGCCGACGACCGCGCGGCCGATGCCGTTGATGACCGCCATGACGCCCATCGAGGAGGCCGCCACCAGCGGGCCGAAGCCCACGTCCTTGGCGAAGTCGACCTGGAAGGAGATCCCGAAGATCGACACCCCGGCGGTCAGCACGATGGACAGCCACATCAGCGGCAGCATGCCGGTGCGGATGGCCTCCTTGGGCGTGAACTGCCTTACCGCAGGGGGGTTCTTGGCGAGGTTCGTCGCGCTCTTGCCGCTGCCGCCGTAGGTCAGCGGGTCGATGTCGGCGGGCCACCAGTTCTTCGGCGGATCCTTGAAGAAGAACGCGCACCCGAACACCACGATCAGGATGTAACAGCCGATCAGATCCAGGACCCGGTGGTAATTCCCGGTGTCGAAGGCGTAGTTGAAGATGAAGATGAACGGCAGCGAGCCGTAGGCGAAGCCGCCGTTGACGAACCCGGTGCGGGCGCCCCGCCGTTCGGGGAACCACTTGCCGACCATGTTTATGCAGGTCGCGTAGACCAGGCCGGCACCGATGCCGCCGACGACGCCGAAGCCGATGATCGCCAGCCACACGTTGTCCAGGTGCGACAGCGCGAGGAAGCCGATGACGCACATGACGGAGCCGAAGTACATCGCCCTGCGGGCCGTGAGGATGCCCTTCTCCCGCATCCAGCCCGCCGGGAAGGCGATGCCGGCCTGGAAGAAGACCCAAATGCTCAGGATCCAGAAGGTGTTGCTCTGCGTCCAGCCGTGCGCGCTGGACAGGGTGTCCTCCGCGGAGCCGTACGCGTACTCGAAGACGCTGATCGCCATCATGGCGATCCACGGGAGGTAGATCATGATCTTGCGTGAGTGGCCGAGAATGTCGCGGTCGGTCTCGCCGACACGGTAGACGCGGCCGTTGGCGTCGGTCACTTCACGGTAGGGACGGTTCGCGGCGCCGGATTCGTTCGTGGTGATGGGATCTGCGGTCATGTCACGCCATCTCCTCGCCGAGCGGGTGCGGATTGGGCACGATGCGCCGGGAGTTGGGCCTGCCCGGAGCCTTGAGGAAGAGCGCCAGCACCGCGGAGGCCAGACCCACGGAACCGGCCAGGACGAACGCGCCGTGGTAGTCCCACTCACCGACGACGACCGCGCCCAGACCGGAGCCGACGAGCCCCGAGATCAGCTTCGAGCTGTAGACCAGCCCGTAGTTGCTGGCGTTGTTGTTCTCACCGAAGTAGTCCGCCGTCATGGCCGCGAACAGCGGGAAGATCGCCCCGCCGCCGAAACCCGAGACCATGGAGCAGAACAGGAAGAACGGCATACTGCCCATCTGGCCCGAGACCAGCACACCGAACTGCGCCGTACCCAGCACGAGACACACGATGATCAGCGTGTGGCGGCGGCCGAAACGGTCGGAGATCCAGCCGATGACACCGCGCCCGGTGCCGTTGACGATCGCCTTCAGGGACATCGCCGTGGCCACGATCCCGCCCGCGAAGCCCATGTCCTTGCCGAACGGCACCTGGAAGGCGATGCCGAAGATGTTGATGCCGGCCGTGCACAGCAGACAGAACCACATCATCCAGAGCACGGGAGTACGGGCGGCCTCCTTGGGGGTGTACTGCTTGACCGCCGGCGGGTTCTTCTCCAACGCCCGCCGGATCCTGGGGTCTTGGGCCGCCTTCAGCGGATCGACGTGCGCGGGCCACCAGTTCTTCGGCGGATCACGGAAGAACCAGCCCGCCGACGCCACCACCAGACACAGTCCGACGCCGACCAGACTGAGCAGCACCTTGTAGTTGCCGAGGTCGAGCACGGAGGTGAACAGGAACACGAACGGCACCGACCCGTAGGCGAATCCGCCGTTCACGAAGCCCGTCTTGCCGCCCTTGCGCTCCGGATACCACTTGCCGACCATGTTCACGCAGGTCGCATACACAAGACCGGCGCCGATGCCGCTGCACATACCGAAGCCGAAGTAGGCGACGAGCACGTTCGGTGCGAACGCCAGCGCCACATAGCCCAGCAGCGTGCCGAGCGCGCCGATCAACATGGCCGTACGGGCCGGGAGTCTGCCACTCTCGCGCAACTGCCCGGCGGGAAAGGCCACGGCCGCCTGGAAGAACACCCAGACGCCCATCAGCCAGAAGATGTGCCCACTGCTCCACAGATGCGCGTCATGGAGCGTGTCCTCCGCCGACGTGAACGCGTACTCGGCGGAACTGATGCCCATCATGCCCACCCAGGGCAGGACGACCATCCACTTGCGCGCCCGGCCCATGATGTCGACATCGGATTCACCGATGCGGTACACACGGCCGTGACGGTCCGTCACCTCCCTGTGGGAGACGGACGTCGGGTAGTCCGTTGTTGCCATCGCTCAGTGCCCCTTGCGTCGAAAGTCTGGCCAGCGCCCCCTGTCCAATGCCTTTCGCGTGCGCACGGGTCCCCGGGGCCGGCCGACCGCACTGTCGGCCGACCCCGTGATCACCTACGTCATGAACCACCGCCCAACAGGCCTGCCGCGCGCGCCCATTGGTACTTCGCGCCGAGGACGGCCACCGGCTTCTCCGTCGTGTACGGGTACGCCACCACCCCGCGCTCGTACAGGTACTGGCAGGCCTCCTCGACCTCGACGTCACCCGCGAGCGATGCCACCACCGGCTTCTCGATGCCGCGCTCCCTGAACTCGGCGATCACGCGCGCGGTGAGTTCCGCGAAGACCATCGGGGGAGTGACGATGGTGTGCCAGTAGCCGAGGACCAGCGCGTGGATGCGCGGATCCTCCAGACCGAGCCGGATCGTCGCCTCGTACGTCGACGGCGGCTCGCCCCCGGTGATGTCGACCGGGTTGCCCGCGGCCCCGAAGGGCGGGATGAACTTCCGGAAGGACGCGTCCAGATCCGGCGGAATCTCCATCAGGGAAAGGCCGTTGTCGGTCACCGCGTCCGAGAGGAGCACGCCACTGCCGCCGGCGCCCGTGATGATAACGACGTTGTCGCCCTTGGGAGTTGGCAGCACGGGCAGTCCGCGCGCGTACTCCAGCATGTCGTTGAGCCCGGGGGCGCGGATGACTCCGGCCTGCTTCAGGATGTCGCTGTACACGGCGTCGTCGCCGGCCAGCGCGCCCGTGTGTGAGCCGGCGGCCTTCGCCCCCGCCGCTGTACGACCCGCCTTCAGGACAACAACTGGCTTACGGGGAACGGTCTTTCGGGCCGCCTCGACGAACGCGCGGCCGTCCTTGAGGTCCTCCAGGTGCATCGCGATGCACTCGGTGTGCGAGTCCTCACCGAACCAGGTCAGCAGGTCGTCCTCATCCAGGTCCGACTTGTTGCCGAGCCCGACGATCGCCGACACACCCGTCTTCGTGGTCCGCGCGAACCCCAGGATCGCCATCCCGATCCCACCGGACTGCGAGGTCAGCGCCACCCCGCCCTTCACGTCGTACGGCGTGCAGAACGTGGCGCACAGGTCGTGCCAGGTCGAGTAGTAGCCGTAGATGTTCGGCCCGAGGAGGCGGACGCCGTAACGCTCGGCGATCTCGACTATCTCTTCCTGGAGTTGGACCTCACCGGTCTCCGCGAAACCGGAGGGGATGAGGACGGCGTTGGGGATGTTCTTGCGACCCACCTCCTCCAGTGCCGCTGCCACGAACTTGGCGGGAATGGCGAAGACGGCCACATCCACCTCACCGGGAACGTCCGTGACACTCTTGTACGCCTTGCGGCCCAGAATGTCATCGGCCTTGGGGTTCACCGGATGGATCTCCCCGGCGAAACCGCCGTCGACGAGGTTGCGCATCACCGAGTTGCCGATCTTGCCCTGCTCGTTCGAGGCACCGATCACGGCGACCGAGGTCGGCTCCATCAACCGGCGCATGGTCGTCAGGATTTCGTCGCGTGTATACCGTCGACGGGGTACCGGCTGCGACTCGGCGAGGATGACGCGGATGTCCGCCGCGACCGCGCCCTCCGGAGTCGCGATCACCGGGTTGAGATCCACCTCGGCGATCTCCGGGAAGTCCGCGACCAGTTGGGACACCCGGCGGATCTGCTCCGCGATCGCCCACCGGTCGACGGCCGGCGCGCCGCGCACCCCGCGCAGGATCTCCGCCGCCCGGATCGAGTCCAGCATCGACAGCGCCTCGTCCGGGCTCACGGGCGCGAGCCGGAACGTCACGTCCTTCAACACCTCGACCAGTACTCCGCCGAGCCCGAACGCGACCACCTTCCCGAACGTCGGGTCGGTCACCGCGCCGACGATCACCTCCTGGCCCTGCGGCAGCAACTCCTGCACCTGGACGCCCTCGATGCGAGCGTCGGCGTCGTATGCACGCGCGTTGTCGACGATCTTGTGGAACGCGGCCCGTACGTCCGCCGCACTTTCCACCCCGACGATCACTCCGCCGGCGTCGGTCTTGTGCAGGATGTCGGGCGAGACGATCTTCATCACCACCGGCCCGCCGAACCGCGCCGCGTACGCCACGGCCTCGTCGACGTCCGTCGCCAACTCCTCACCCGGTACGGCGATCCCGTACGCGTCGGCGATCACCTTGCCCTCGGGTGCGGTCAGCGCGAACCGTCCCTCGGCCCGCACGGAGTCGAGGAGAGCGCGCACCCTCAGGACCCGGTCCTCTGCCATCACGTCAGATCACCCCGTTCGACTTGAGGAGGCGCAACTCTTCGTCGCCGAGACCGAGTTCGCCGATGTAGACCTCTTCGTTGTGCTCACCCAGCAGCGGCGAACTGGTCACGTCCACGGGGGAGTCCGAGAGCTTGAGCGGGCTGCCGACCGTGACGAACTCGCCGCGCTCGGGGTGCGGCACCGTCACGACCATCTCGTTGGCGACCAGCGACTCGTCCTCGATGATCTCCCTGGTCGACAGGATCGGCCCGCACGGGATGTTGTGGGCGTTGAGCCGCTCCAGCACCTCCCACTTGGGCAGCGTGGACGACCACTCCTCGATCAGCTGGAACATCTTGGAGAGCTGCGGCAACCGGGCCTCGGGCGTCGCCCACTCCGGGTCCTCGGCCAGTTCGGGCCGGCCGATCAGCTCGGTGAGCGGCCGCCAGCCGACCGGCTGCACGATGACGTACACGTAGTCGTTCGGGCCGCCCGGCGCGCACTTGACCGCCCAGCCGGGCTGGCCGCCGCCGGACGCGTTGCCCGAGCGCGGCACCTCGTCGCCGAAGTCGTCGTTCGGGTACTCGGCGAGCGGCCCGTGCGCCAGGCGTTGCTGGTCGCGCAGCTTCACCCGGCACAGGTTCAGCACGGCGTGCTGCATGGCGACGTTGACCCGCTGACCGCGGCCGGTGCTCTCCCGCTGGAAGAGTGCCGCCAGTATCCCGGCTACTGTATGCACTCCTGTGCCGGAGTCACCGATCTGAGCGCCCGTGGCCAGCGGCGGCCCGTCCTCGAAGCCGGTGGTCGACATCGAGCCGCCCATCGCCTGTGCGACGACCTCGTAGGCCTTGAAGTTGGTGTACGGGCCGTCCCCGAAGCCCTTGATGGACGCATACACGATGCGGGGATTGATCTCCTGTATGCGATCCCAGGTGAACCCCATACGGTCGACCGCGCCCGGCCCGAAGTTCTCGACCATGACGTCGGAGCGCCGGATCAGCTCGGTGAGGATCTCCTTGCCGCGCTCGGTCTTCGTATTGAGGGTGATGCTCCGCTTGTTGCAGTTGAGCATCGTGAAGTAGAGCGAGTCGACGTCCGGGAGGTCGCGCAGCTGCTTGCGCGTGATGTCACCGGTCGGCGCCTCCAGCTTGACGACGTCGGCGCCGAGCCAGGCGAGCAGTTGGGTCGCGGAGGGGCCGGACTGGACGTGCGTCATGTCGAGGACGCGGATGCCCTCAAGTGCCCTGGCGGTCATGGCCGTTCACCTCACTTGTACATCGTCTGGTTCATGGTTCCGGGGGCGTACGCGTCCGGGTCGACCCAGACGTTGATCAGCGACGGCTTGCCCGACTCACGGGCGCGTTGCAGCGCGTGGCCGATGTCGGCGGGGTCCCGGACCTCCTCGCCGTAACCGCCCAGCATCTGGGCGAACTTGTCGTAGTGGACGTCGCCGAGGGTGTTGCCGACCCGCTCGCGCTCCAGGCCGTACTTGGCGGCCTGGCCGTAACGGATCTGGTTCATCGAGGAGTTGTTGCCGACGATGCCGACGAAGGGGAGGTCATAGCGGACGAGCGTCTCGAAGTCCCAGCCGGTGAGGGAGAACGCGCCGTCTCCGAACAGCGCGACGACCTCCTTGTCGGGCCGCGCCTGCTTGGCCGCGAGGACGAAGGGGATGCCGACGCCGAGGGTGCCGAGTGGTCCCGGATCCATCCAATGGCCGGGCGACTTGGGCTGCACGACCTGCCCGGAGAAGGTGACGATGTCACCGCCGTCGCCGATGTAGATGGAGTCCTCGGTGAGGAAGTCGTTGATCTCGCTGACCAGTCGGTACGGGTGGATCGGTGAGGCGTCCGACTTCAGGCTCGGCAACCGCTTCTCGATCGCGGTCTGTTCGGCGGCGCGCAGCTCGTCGAGCCACTCCTTGCGCCGGGACGCACCGCCGTTGAGACGTCCCGAGGCGGCTTCCACGACCGACTTCAGCACGAGCCCCGCGTCGCCGACGATGCCGAGGTCGATGTCGCGGTTCTTGCCGACAGTGCGGTAGTCGAGGTCGATCTGCACGACGGTCGCGTCGGGGGAGAGCCGCTTGCCGTAGCCCATGCGGAAGTCGAAGGGCGTGCCGACGATGACGATGACGTCGGCGTTGGAGAAGGCGTAGCGGCGCGACAGTTGGAAGTGGTGCGGGTCGCCGGGCGGGAGGGTGCCGCGCCCCGCGCCGTTCATGTACGCGGGGATGTTGAGAGTGCGGACGAGGTCGATGGCCGCCTCGGTGCCGCGAGTTGTCCACACCTGACTGCCCAACAGGATCGCCGGCTTCTCGGCGTGGACCAGCAGATCGGCGAGCTTCTCGATTGCCTCGGGGTCGCCGGCCGAGCGGGTCGAGGCACGGTAGGCGCCGGGCTTCGGCACCCGCGCCTTGCCCACCGGCACCTTGGCGTCGAGGACGTCGCGCGGGATCTCCAGGAAGGAGGGGCCGGGTGCGCCGTGGTAGCACTCGCGGAACGCCATCGACACCATGTCGGCGGCGCGTGCCGTGTCCGGCACGGTCGCCGCGAACTTGGTGATCGGCGTCATCATGTCGACGTGCGGCAGGTCCTGCAGAGACCCCATCTTGTGCTGGGTGAGGGCCCCCTGGCCGCCGATCAGCAGCATCGGGGATTCCGCGCGGAAGGCGTTGGCGACACCGGTGACGGCATCGGTCGTACCGGGACCGGCGGTGACGACCGCGCACCCGGGCCTGCCGGTGATCCGTGCGTAACCGTCCGCCGCGTGGGCTGCCACCTGTTCGTGGCGTACGTCGACGACTTCTATGCCCTCGTCGACGCAGCCGTCGTAGATGTCGATGATGTGGCCGCCGCACAGCGTGTAGATGCGGTCGACCCCCTCGGCTTTCAGGGCTTTGGCGACGAGATGACCACCGGAAATCACGTCCTGGGTGTCGTCGGGCATGGCGAAGTCCTGTCCCTTCGTAGGGGGTTGGAAGGCTCTCGCGGTACATTGCATACAGTCGACGAATACTGTATGAAACTTGTTATCCCGCATCCGGTGGGTGGTGTCCAGGGGGCGTGCGGCACTTTTAAGTGGGAGCCGAGAGGGAGCCGAGATGGACCTGTACGAGCACCAGGCAAGGGAACTCTTCGAGGAACACGGCATCTTGGTGCCCCGGGCCGAGGTCACCGCCTCGTCCAAGGAGGCACGCGGGATCGCCCGTCGGCTGGGCGGCCGGGTCGTGGTGAAAGCCCAGGTGAAGACCGGTGGGCGAGGCAAGGCGGGCGGGGTGAAGTTCGCCGCCGACCCGGCCGCGGCGGAGCTGACCGCGCGCCAGATCCTCGGCATGGACATCAAGGGCCACACGGTCGGCACGGTGATGCTGGCCCAACCCGTCGACATCGAGAGCGAGTTCTACGTCTCCTACGTCCTCGACCGGGCGGCGGGCCGATTCCTCGCGATCGCGTCCGCGGAAGGCGGTATGGAGATCGAGGAGGTGGCCGCCGGTCGACCGGACGCGGTCGCCCGTATACACATCGACCCCACCGAGGGCGTCACCTCGGCCAAGGCGGGCGAGATCGCCGAGGCGGCCGGGCTGCCGCCGCAGACCGTCGACGTCCTCGTGCGACTGTGGGAGGTGCTGGTCCGCGAGGACGCCGTCCTCGTCGAGGTCAACCCGCTCGTGCGCACCCGGCAGGGGCAGATCCTCGCCCTCGACGGCAAGGTCACTCTCGACGACAACGCCCGCTTCCGGCAGGCCCGTTGGGGTGCCGAGGGCGCGGTGCACGACGACCCGCTGGAGGCCGCGGCAGCCGCGAAGGGACTCAACTACGTCAAGCTCGACGGCGAGGTCGGCATCATCGGCAACGGCGCGGGCCTGGTCATGTCGACCCTCGACGTGGTCGCCGGCTGCGGCGCCCGCCCCGCCAACTTCCTGGACATCGGCGGCGGAGCATCCGCCCAGATCATGGCCGACGGACTGTCCGTCATCCTCTCCGACCCGGCCGTGAAGTCGGTCTTCGTCAACGTCTTCGGCGGCATCACCGCATGCGACGCGGTGGCCGACGGCATCGTACGGGCCCTGGAAACAGTCCGGTTGACCAAGCCGCTGGTCGTCCGGCTCGACGGAAACAACGCGGCCCGGGGCCGGGCGATTCTCGACGGGCACGCGCATCCACTGGTCCAGCAGGCCACCACCATGGACGGCGCCGCCCGCCGCGCCGCCGACCTCGCCAACGCACGTTAAGGAGCCGGGACATGGCGATCTACCTCACCAAGGAGAGCAAGGTCCTCGTCCAGGGCATGACCGGCGGCGAGGGCATGAAACACACCCGCCGGATGCTCGCGGCCGGCACGAACATCGTCGGCGGAGTCAACCCGCGCAAGGCCGGCCGCACCGTCGACTTCGACGTCCCCCAGTGCCTGAACGGCCTGGGAGGTGCCCCCATGGCCGTCCCCGTGTACGGGTCGGTCGCCGACGGTATGCGGTCGACGGGAGCTGATGTCACCGTCGTGTTCGTGCCGCCCGCCTTCGCCAAAGCTGCCGTGACCGAGGCCGCCGACGCGGGCATCGGCCTCGCCGTCGTCATCACCGAGGGCATCCCCGTCCACGACTCGGTCGTCTTCACGGCATACGCCAGGTCGAAGGGCACCCGGATCATCGGCCCCAACTGCCCAGGCCTGATCACCCCCGGCCAGGCCAACGCTGGCATCATCCCCGCCGACATCACCAAGCCGGGCCGCATCGGCCTGGTGTCCAAGTCCGGCACGCTCACCTACCAACTCATGTACGAACTACGGGACATCGGCTTCTCGACCTGCGTCGGCATCGGCGGAGACCCCGTCGTCGGCACGAGCCACATCGACTGCCTCGCCGCGTTCCAGGACGACCCCGACACCGAACTCGTCGTGCTCATCGGGGAGATCGGCGGCGATGCGGAGGAGCGAGCGGCTGCGTACGTCCGCGACCATGTCACCAAGCCGGTCGTCGGCTACATCGCCGGCTTCACGGCACCCGAGGGCAGGACGATGGGCCACGCCGGTGCCATCGTGTCCGGCTCCTCCGGCACGGCGGCGGCGAAGAAGCAGGCGCTGGAGGCCGTAGGAGTCAGGGTCGGGCGTACGCCGACGGAGACCGCCCGGCTGGTGCTGGACCGCCTGGAGGCAGCGCGGGAAGCGGCACGTGACGTCACTCATAGTTGATGTGGCGTGACTGTCGGGCTCCTTCGGGCACAACTAGCTTCACCTGTACGACGGTTCGCGCGTAGGACCGTTCCTGCCTCACCCCGCCCCGACTGTGCACCGAGAGCGGAGCAGAAGCATGGCATCAACCCTCACCCCCCTTCATCGCCCCCCGACCCTCAAGGCGGGCACGTCCTGGAGCGACGCATGGCGGCGTTGTCTCGCCGTCGCGCCCGAGGCCTTCCAGGACGACCGTGTCCTCAACCTCTGGAACGCCGCCTGGCAGCGGGACGGCCGGGCCCTGCCCGCCACCACCCCCGTCGACGGCAGCCCCATCGCGGGCCCGCCCCGTCTGGACCGGTCCACCGCCCACCAGGCCGTTCGCGCCTCCCTCGACCAGCACCGGGCCTGGCGGCACGTCCCGCTCGACGAACGGCGGGCCCGCGTCGCCGCCACGCTCGATGCGCTCACCGAGCACCGCGAACTCCTCGCGCTGCTGCTGGTCTGGGAGATCGGCAAGCCCTGGCGACTCGCGCAGGCGGACGTGGACCGGTCCATCGACGGTGTGCGCTGGTATGTCGACGGCATCGAACCGATGCTCGCCGGCCGCACCCCGCTGGACGGCCCGGTGTCGAACATCGCGAGCTGGAACTACCCCATGAGCGTGCTCGTCCACGCCGTGCTGGTCCAGGCGCTGGCGGGCAACGCGGTCATCGCCAAGACCCCGACCGACGGCGGCGTCGCCTGCCTCACCCTGGCCTGCGCGCTCGCCGCACGTGAGGGCATCCCCGTCACCCTCGTCAGCGGCAGCGGACGCGAACTGTCTCAGGCGCTGGTCCGGGCGCCCGAGATCGGCTGCGTCTCCTTCGTCGGCGGGCGCGACACCGGAGCGGCGGTGGCCACGGCCGTCGCCGACCTCGGCAAACGGCACGTACTGGAGCAGGAGGGACTCAACACCTGGGGCATCTGGAACCACACGGACTGGGACACGCTCACCGCCGTCATCCCCAAGCTCTTCGACTACGGCAAGCAGCGCTGCACCGCGTATCCGCGCTTCGTCGTCCAGCGCGAGCTGTTCGACGAGTTCCTCACCGCCTACCTCCCCGCCGTCCGAACTCTGCGCGTCGGCCACCCTCTCGCCGTCCAGCACGCGGAAGACCCCTACCCCGAGCTGGACTTCGGCCCGGTGATCAACGCAGCCAAGGCCAAGGAACTCCACGACCAGGTGGCCGAGGCGATCGACCGCGGCGCCGTACCGCTGCACCGCGGCAAGCTGTCCGAGGCCAACTTCCTTCCGGGGCAGGACACTTCGGCGTACGTCCGCCCCGTCACGCTTCTCAACCCGCCCCCGTCGTCCCCGCTGCACCACGCGGAGCCGTTCGGACCGGTCGACACCATCGTCCTGGTCGACACGGAGGCGGAGCTGCTGGCCGCGATGAACGCGTCCAACGGCGCGCTGGTCGCCACCCTGTCCACCGACGACCGGGCGACCTACGACCGACTGGCCCCGCAGATCCGGGCGTTCAAGGTCGGACACGGCAAGCCGCGTTCCCGCGGCGATCGCGACGAGTTGTTCGGCGGATTCGGAGCCTCCTGGCGCGGCGCCTTCGTCGGCGGCGAACTCCTCATCCGTGCGGTGACACACGGACCGGCGGGGGAACGGCTGCCGGGCAACTTCCCGGAGTACCAGCTCATGCCGTGACCGGTCGGTGCAGGTTCATGCCGTGATCGGCGGCCGGGCGGCGCTCACGTCCGTCGAGTGCCGCCCGGCGATGATCTCGTCGGCCAGCCAGCGGGCCACGTCCCGCGGATACGGGCGCGGCAGGCTCAGCACGATGTGGTTCATCCCGGCGTCGACGAGCCGGCCGACGCTCTCCCGGGTCGTGGCCGGCTCGTCGTACGACACCAGGACCTGCACCGAACGCGTGATCTCCGCCGGGTCACGGCCCAGCCCGGCGCAGTGCGCGTCGAGGACGCGGGCGCGTTCGGCGACGTACTCGACGGTGTTGTGCGGCGGCCCTGGAACGTTCCAGATGTCGGCGTGCTCGGCGACCAGCCGTAGCAGCCGGGTGCCCCAGCCGCCGATCAGCAGCGGGGGACCGGGCCGTTGCACGGGCTTGGGCTCGCACCGCGTACCCCGGAGCCGATAGTGGCGGCCCTCGAAGTCGAAGACGTCCCGGGTCCACATCCCCTTCAGGATCGCGACGGTCTCCGCGAGCCGCTCGATGCCCTCGCCCGGCGGGACGAGCGAGAGGCCGTAGGCGGCGTACTCGGCGATCGCCGGATTGGCGCCCGGGATTCCCCCGGCGCCGGGCGGCTGACGCGTCCCGCCGACTCCCAGCCCGAGCACGAGACGCCCGCCCGAGATCACGTCCACGGTGGACGCCATCTTGCCGAGGACGGCCGGTGGCCGGACGCGGTTGCTGGTGACGAGGAGGCCGAGCCGCAGCCGCTCCGTCTGGGCGGCGAGTGCGCTGAGCAGCGTCCACCCTTCGTGTATCTGCCCGTCCTTGGGCCCGGCGACCGGCAGCAGGTGGTCCCACAGCCAGGCGTCCGCGATCTCCGGGACGGCGTCCGCCTCCAGCCAGACCCGGCGGATGTCCTCGTACGACACATGCATGGGTGTGGTCTTGATCCCGAAGCGCACAGTGGTTTCGTCTGCCATGGCCATCAGCCTACTCAATCATCAGCAGGGCTGACGATCAGAATGAGGATTCAGTCGGGATACAGTCGGGGAATGGCCAACGATCAGTTCCCCAGCCCCCTGGAGTCCCGGCTCGGCTACCTCCTCAAGCACGCGCAGGCGAAACTGGCCAGGGCGTCGGCCGAGGCGCTGGCCCCGCACGGTGTCGACGGTCATGAGCTGGCCGTACTGGTGGTGCTCGCCGCGGGGGAGCCGTTGTCACAGGTCGAGGCCGCCGGACGGCTCGGCGTCGACCGCACCACGATGGTGTCGCTGATCGACGGCCTGGAGGACCACGGCCTCGTGGTGCGGCGGCGCAGCCCGCAGGACCGCCGCAAGAACATCGTCGAACTGACGCCCGAGGGCCAGGACTGCCTGCGCCGGGCGGAGAAGGCCCGGCGAGCGGCGGAACGCCGTTTTCTCGCTCCGCTGGACGAGGCGGGAGCGGCCTCGCTCGTGCGGGCGCTGCAGACCCTGGTGCTTGCTGAGCGAGTGCCGGAATCCGGCGCGTGTCCGTAGCGGTTCGTTCACCCGCGGTGGTGGAGTACCTGCAGGTGGCAGGCCTCCCGGGGCCGGCTCCGCGGGGGCGGATATGCAGGTGAAAGGCACTCCGAAAGCTTGGTATTGTTGTCCATGTCGCCGCGGGGGAACACCCCCGGTCAGGCGGCAGACACCTGGTCCGGGTGGCGGAATGGCAGACGCGCTAGCTTGAGGTGCTAGTGCCCTTTATCGGGCGTGGGGGTTCAAGTCCCCCCTCGGACACCAGCTGAGACCCCACTTCCTGTGGGGTTTTCTGCTTGTCCGGGCCGTCGCGCGAGCGGCGGCCCGATGAGATCACACCTCTCCGGCCCGCCCGGCGAGGTTTGAAGCAATGTCGACGTATCCTTCTTGAGGTCTACGGCGTCAAATAGTGGGCGCCGAAAATGGAGGCAACACCCCGTGCTCATTGCTCAGCGTCCGTCCCTGACCGAAGAGGTCGTCGACGAGTTCCGTTCCCGGTTCGTGATCGAGCCGCTGGAGCCGGGCTTCGGCTACACCCTCGGCAACTCCCTTCGTCGTACGCTCCTCTCCTCGATCCCCGGTGCCGCTGTCACCAGCATCAGGATCGACGGCGTCCTGCACGAGTTCACCACCGTGCCGGGTGTCAAGGAGGACGTCACCGACCTGATCCTCAACATCAAGCAGCTCGTCGTCAGCAGCGAGCAGGACGAGCCCGTGGTGATGTACCTGCGCAAGCAGGGCCCGGGTCTGGTCACCGCCGCCGACATCGCGCCCCCGGCCGGTGTCGAGGTCCACAACCCCGACCTCGTCCTCGCCACGCTCAACGGCAAGGGCAAGCTGGAGATGGAGCTGACCGTCGAGCGCGGTCGCGGCTACGTCTCCGCCGTGCAGAACAAGCAGGTGGGCCAGGAGATCGGCCGTATCCCGGTCGACTCCATCTACAGCCCGGTGCTGAAGGTCACGTACAAGGTCGAGGCCACGCGTGTCGAGCAGCGCACCGACTTCGACAAGCTGATCGTCGATGTCGAGACCAAGCAGGCGATGCGTCCTCGTGACGCCATGGCGTCGGCCGGCAAGACCCTGGTGGAGCTGTTCGGTCTCGCCCGCGAGCTGAACATCGACGCCGAGGGCATCGACATGGGCCCGTCCCCCACGGACGCCGCCCTTGCCGCCGACCTGGCGCTGCCGATCGAGGAGCTGGAGCTCACCGTTCGGTCGTACAACTGCCTCAAGCGCGAGGGCGTCCACTCCGTGGGTGAGCTGCTGGCTCGTTCCGAGGCCGACCTGATGGACATCCGCAACTTCGGTGCGAAGTCCATCGACGAGGTCAAGGCGAAGCTGGCCGGTCTGGGTCTGGGCCTGAAGGACAGCCCGCCCGGATTCGACCCGACCGCCGCGGTCGACACCTTCGCGACCAACGACGCGGACACCCGGTTCGTCGAGACCGAGCAGTACTAGAACGCGGTCAGCGATCGATCCCGGCGCCCCGGTCAGGCAACAGCCTGACCGGGGCGCCGTGGTGTGCCGGGCCTTGGCGCACGGAGCCGTGCTGGTGGGGGCGGTTCAGTACACGGGGGAGTGGACGGCCCGCTCCCCAGCCCTGCGGCCACGGCCGTCCGCCCGCGCGGTGGCACGGATCGCGCAGCACGCCCAGAACGCGATGGACGCCCACGAATGGCGGGCCGCACCGGCCGACGCCGCCGTGGCCGAACGGATCGCGCAGTCCCTGGACGGCGCCCACTTCGGCACGCTGCCGACCGACCTGCTGCGCGCCCTGCCCGGCAGAGCCTCAAGGAGTACTTCCCCGGACCGACAAGCCGTCCGGCATATCCGCCGGGGGTGGGATGCCGTCCCGCGGTTCGCCCTGCAAGGTGGCGGGCATGAGTGAAACCGGCGAACTGACGAAGCGTCACAGACGTTTGTTATCAGGCAGGTTGGCGGTCCTCGGGGCCGTGCTCTGTCTCACCTCGGCCACCATGGCCCTGCTGCCCGCCCCCGCGTCCGCCGCCACGACGGTGGCCGAGGGCAGGCACACGGTCCGGATCAGCCGGACCGAGTACGGCGTACCGCACATCCTGGCCCAGGACTTCGACGGGCTCGGCTACGGCTACGGCTACGCGTTCGCGCAGGACAACGTGTGCGAACTCGCCGACCAGGTGGTGACGTTGCGGGGTGAGCGGTCCCGGTTCTTCGGGCCCGACGGAGACTCCGGTACGGGCGCCAACCTCGCGAGCGACACCTACTACGGCGGACAAGTGCGCGCCGGGACAGTGCGCCGACTGCTCGACAAGAAGGCGCCGTTGGGGCCGACGACGGAGCTGCGGCGGATGGTCGAGGGGTACGCCGCCGGGTACAACCGCTATCTCCGGGACACCGGAGTCGACCGCCTGCCCGACCCGCGCTGCAAGGGCAAGTCCTGGGTGCGGCCGATCACCGCGCTCGACCTGTGGAATGTCGTCTACGACGTCAACAGGGTGACCGGGACAGTGCCGTTGGCCCCGGACATCGGAGACGCACAGCCTCCGACGACCTCGGCCTCCTCGGCGCCCCCTGCCGCGACGGCCACGACAACCGCCTCCCGGAACGGCCTCGTCGGTCTCGGCCTCGCCTCCGCCGACGTCGGCAGCAACGGCTGGGCGCTCGGCCGGGACGCCACCCGCACCGGCAACGCGATGGTGCTCGCCAACCCGCACCTGCCCTGGGCGGCCGGCAACTTCCGTTTCTACCAGGTGCAGTTGACGATCCCCGGCACCCTGGACGTGTCCGGCGCCGGCCTCTACGGCACCCCGCTGGTGGAGATCGGCCACAACCGCAGCCTCGCCTGGACGCACACCGCGAGCGACGCCCAACACGCCTCCTTCTACGCCCTGAAGCTCGTGCCCGGTGACCCGACCAGCTATGTGGTCGACGGCAAGGCCGTGCCGATGGAACGCCGCACGGTCCCGGTCACCGTACGAGGCGCGGACGGTGGCCTGTCGACCGTCCAACGGACCCTGTACACCTCCCGCTTCGGGCCCGTCCTGTCGTCCGGCTGGACCACGACCACCGCCTACGCGATCCGCGACGCCAACGCCGACAACCTGCGCTCCATGAACACCTGGCTGGCCATGGGGAAGGCGCGGACCCTCGGTCAGCTCCGGGCCGCCCAGGACACCTCCCAGGGCGTCCCCTGGACCTACACCCTCGCGGCCGACACGAGTGGCGGCACGTACTTCACCGACTCCTCGGCCGTCCCGCACCTCACCGACGAGCAGCTGAGGCGCTGCACCGTCGCGGCCGACGAGGGGCCCACCGCATTGGACGGTTCGACGTCGGCCTGCGCCTGGGGCAGTGACCCCGACGCGCTCGTGCCCGGCATCTACGGCCCGTCCCGCCAGCCGAAGTTGAGCCGTACGGACTACGTGGCCAACTCCAACAACGGCCCCCAGTACGTCAATCCGGAGGAGACCGTCACCGGCCTCCCGGGCGTGTACGACATCGATCCCCACCTCGACCAGCGTGCCCGGCTCGGACTCGACATGATCGCCCAACGCCGGGACGGTACGGACGGGTTGGGTGCACCGGGCTTCACCGAGAGCACCCTGCGCGCGTCGATGCTCGGCAACCGCGTCCTGTCCGCCGAGACCGGCCGCGACGACGTGGTCGCCCTGTGCCGCGCCCACCCGAGCCTGCCTGCCACGGACGGCAAGGAGGTCGACGTATCGCAGGCGTGCGCGGCCCTCGCCCGCTGGGACACCCGCGCGGACGCCACCAGCCGGGGCGCCGCGCTCTGGATCACCTTCTACAACCGCCTCGTCGACCAGGGCCCGCCCACCTGGAGCCGTGTGCCCTACGACCCGGCCCAGCCCCTCACCACGCCACGCGGCATCAACGGTGACGACGCACGCGTCCAACACGCCCTGGCCGACGCCGTCCAGGACTTCGCGGCCCGCGACCTCCCGGTCGACGTCGCACTCGGCGCAGTACAGAAGTGGGACGGCATCCCGCTGCCCGGCTGCGACGTGGGCTGTTTCGACGTCGTGGAGGCGGGCCCCGACTCGGGCACCGGCACCCCGACCGCCGGTGCTTTCGGCAGCAGCTTCCTGATGACCGTCGAGCTGACCCCCGACGGCCCCCGTGCCCACACTCTCCTCACCTACGGCCAGTCGGCGAACCCGGCATCACCTCATTTCTCGGATCAGACCCGCCTCTTCGCGCGCAAGCAGTGGGTCACCGAGCGGTTCACCCAGGCGCAGATCGCCGGTGACCCGGCGCTGGAGGTGACGACTCTGCGCAGGTGAGGCACGCCGACGTGGCGCGGGCCGGTCGCAACTCGGCCGCCCGGGCATGGGGTTGACTGGTCTATACCCTTGACTGGTACATACCAATGCGGTTCAGTGGGTGGCGTCATCCCCCACCACGGCCGCCCCCCACGTCGTGACCGGTCCGACCGGCCCGTGCGCACAAAGGCTCCGCTTCGCCCTGCCCTTGGCGGGGTACGGCCGTGCTCCACAGAGGAGTTGAACCCTGTGTCGAGACGCCGCATCGCCGCAGTACTGACCGCACTCGTCCTCGGTAGCCTTACGCCCGTGGTCCTCCCCGCCGCCGGCGCGTCCGCCGCGTCCTGTTCCAGCTATCCCAACTGGGTGGCCGGCCAGTCGTACGTCACCGGCCAGATCGTCCGCTACACCGACGGCAAGGCGTACATCGCCGAGCACGACAACCCGGGCTACGACCCGGTCATCAGCACCTGGTTCTGGGAGCCGTACGCCTGCGACGGAGGTTCCGGCACGCCGGTCGGCACCTTCGTCGTCAGCGAGGCGCAGTTCAACCAGATGTTCCCGAGCCGGAACTCGTTCTACACGTACAGCGGTCTCACCGCCGCCCTCAGCGCCTACCCGGGCTTCGCCAACACCGGCAGCGACACCACGAAGAAGCAGGAGGCCGCCGCCTTCCTCGCCAACGTCAGCCACGAGACGGGCGGGTTGGTGTACATCGTCGAGCAGAACACCGCCAACTACCCGACGTACTGCAACTGGAACGAGCCGTACGGCTGCCCGGCCGGTCAGTCCGCCTACTACGGGCGCGGCCCGTTGCAGATCAGCTGGAACTTCAACTACAAGGCCGCCGGGGACGCGTTGGGCATCGACCTGCTGGGCAACCCGTGGCTGGTGCAGAACGACTCGGCCGTGGCCTGGAAGACCGCGCTCTGGTACTGGAACACCCAGAGCGGCCCCGGCTCCATGACCCCGCACAACGCGATGGTCAACGGCGCCGGTTTCGGCCAGACCATCCGCAGCATCAACGGCTCGGTGGAGTGCGACGGCAAGAACCCCGCCCAGGTGCAGAGCCGCGTGGACGCCTACCAGCGGTTCACGTCGATCCTCGGTACCAGCACGGGGGCCAACCTCTACTGCTGAGCGTGCGGCACGGGCACCGGCCGGACCGCGCGTCCGGCCGGTGCCCCGTCCCGTCCACGCGTTCCAGGGACCGGGTGTCCCCGCAGGTCAGCCCCTGTGTGAGCGTTCCAGCTTCCCGTAACCCCCGACTGTTGTGGCGGCTGGGACGGATCGCCGCACAAGCTGCGGTTGTTCGACAGCGAGCCCCACCACGATCCGGTGGCTCGCCTTCCGGCACCGCATCCAGGGGGAACCTGATCATGTCCAACACCGTCTTCCGCCGCCGCACGGCACTCCTCACCGCCGGCTTCGCCGCGGCCGCCTCACTCGCGCTGACCGCCTGCGGAACCGAGCAGGGCGCGGAGGACCGGTCCAACCCGGCCGCCGCCGACAGCGGGATCTCCGCCACCGCGACGCCTGGGGCGGACACCGGGGCCGCGGCCTCCGGCACGGACTCGGCCGTGACGGTCGCCAAGTCCGGCCGCGGCAGCACTTCTTCGCCGAAGGGGTCCACCGGGTCCAAGGGATCCAACGCCACCTCGGGCAGCGTCACCTGCACCGTCGCCAACACCGAGGTCACCGCGCAGACCGTGACACGTCCGGTGAACCACCTGCTGCTGGCCGTCAAGAACACCGGCTCCAAGACCTGCTACCTGTACGGCTACCCGGCCCTCGACTTCCAGGACGCCCAGGCCGTACCCCCGGTCGTCGACGACTCGCAGCCGCAGGCGGTCACCACGCTCCGCCCCGGACAGTCGGGCTACGCGGGCGTCAACCTCTCCGCCGCCGACGGCAGCGGCTCCGGCGGCTACACCGCGAAGACGCTCTCGGTGATCTTCCAGAACCGCGCGCTCGACTTCGTGGGCTCGGGCGTCAAGGTTCCGCTGCCCGGCAAGGGCGTGTACATCGACAGCTCGCTGCGCACCACCTACTGGCTGACCGACCCCCAGGACGCCATCAACTGGTAGTCCGTGCCGCCGAGTTCCATGCCGCACAGAGAGGACGTAGGTGTGTCCAGTACATCGAACAACGTGGACCGGCGGCCCGATCCCGGGGCGCCCGCGCACGAGCACTTCGAGGTGGTGTGGCGCACCTCGTCCGACGGCGCGTTCAAGAGAGCGGGCCTGCTCGCCTGGGAGATCATCGGCATCGCGGTCGGCCTGCACTCGACGGACGAGGTGCAGCCGAGCGGAATCGAGATCCGCGAGTTCCAGGGCCCGCTGGTCGCGGGATTCGCCTACGGCGACGATCACGAACTCGCCCGCCGGCACACCGCGTTGGTGGAACGCAGGCTCTGGAGCTGCACGGTGGGGGAGTTCCTCGCCTTCCTCCGCGAGACGACCGCCGACCCGACGGCGCAACCCGGATCGCCGGATTTACCTCTCTTGGACTGCGCATAGCCGGGCCGATCCGGGCCGTATCAGCCACCTGAAGCACCTGAACCAGTCGAGGAGACATCCCCCCATGTTCGACAGCTCCCTTGCCGGGAACCGGCGCCCGATCCGCCGAGCCACGGCGCTCGCCGTCGCCGGTGCGGCCCTCGCGCTCGCCGTGCCGG